>NZ_CP076723.1:4607500-4846465 GCF_018986915.1 Geomonas oryzisoli | reverse complement strand
GTAGCTTCCCTGCTCCGAGAGCTGGACCGAGTCGATGATGGTTTCCTCGATGTCGTGGTCCAGCGTGAGTACGCAGAGGGTGTCGTCCTCGCGCTTGTACTGCTCCACGATGTAGCGCCCAAGGCTCTGCCGTACGAACTCGGTGAGCATCTCCGGGTCCTTGGTCACCCCGCCGTAGTCGGCCAGGGTCTCCAGGATGGAGCGCAGGTCGCGGATGGAAACGTTTTCCTTCAGGAGGTTCTTCACCACACGCAGCACGGTCCCCAGGGAGAGCAGCGACGGAACCAGCTCCTCGACCACCTTGGGGAGGGTCGCGGCGATGCCGTCCAGAAGCTGCTGCAGCTCCTGGCGTCCCACCAGCTCGTGGGCGTGCTTCTTGATGGTCTCGCTGATGTGGGTGGCGAGGATGGTGGTGTTGTCCACCACGGTGTAGCCGGAAACCTGAGCCTTCTCCCGCTCTTTCCCCTTGATCCAGACCGCGGGGAGGCCGAACACCGGCTCGGTGGTCTTGATCCCCTCCAGCTGCCCGACCGCGCCGCCGGAGTCCATGGCCAGGTACTGCCCGGAGAGCTCGCCGCCGCCGACCTTGGCGCCGTTGATGAGGATGTTGTACTCGTAGGGTTTCAGCTGCAGATTGTCGTGAATATGGATGGGAGGAACGATGAAGCCCATGCGGTCCGCCACCTGTTTCCTGATGGAACGGATCCGGTCCAAAAGTTCCCCCTGCTGGCTCGCGTCCACCATGGGGACCAGGCCGTAGCCCACCTCCAGCTCGAGCATGTCCAGCGGGCGGATGGTGCTTATCTGGTCGCTCTCCTCCGCGCTCCCCGCCGATGTCTCCACCACGTCCTCGACCTCGGCCTTCTTCTCCACGGCCATCTTGCTGACCAGGTAGGCGACGCCGGAGAGGAGGAAGAAGGCGAAGTGGGGCAGCCCCGGGATCAGGGCGAACAGGAACAGCACCCCCGAGGCGACCTGGAAGGCCTTCGGGTAGTTCAGGAGCTGCCCGGCGATCTCATGGCCGAAGTTGTTCTCGTCGGCGGAGCGGGTCACGATGACGCCCGCCGCCGTGGAGATGATCAGGGCGGGGATCTGGGCCACCAGCCCCTCGCCGATGGTGAGCAGGGTGTAGTTCTGCAGCGCCTGGTCCAGCGGCATCCCCTTCTGCCAGACGCCGATCACGAAGCCGCCGACGATGTTCACCAGCACGATCATGATGCCGGCGACGGCGTCCCCGCGCACGAACTTGGAGGCACCGTCCATGGAGCCGTAGAAGTCCGCCTCGCGCGCTATCTTCTTGCGGCGCAGCTTGGCTTCCTTGTCGGTCAGGATGCCGTTGGAGAGGTCGGCGTCGATGGCCATCTGCTTGCCCGGCATGGCGTCCAGGGTGAAGCGTGCGGCCACCTCGGCCACGCGCCCGGCACCCTTGGTGATGACCACGAAATTGATGATGACGAGGATCAGGAAGATGACCGCCCCGACCACGTAGTTGCCGCCTACCACGAACTGTCCGAAGGCCTTGATGACGCCGCCGGCCGCCTCGACCCCCTCGCTGCCGTGCAAAAGGATCAGGCGCGTTGAGGCGATGTTGAGCGCGAGCCGGAACAGCGTGGTGACCAGGAGGATGGAAGGAAAGACCGAGAAGTCGAGCGGTTGCACCGTGTAGAGGCAGACCAGCAGGATCACCAGCGCCACGGTGATGTTGGTGGCCAGGAAGATGTCGAGCATGAACGCAGGCAGGGGGACCACCATCAGGGCGAGCACCCCGATCAGGGCGACCGCCATGTAGATGTCCGAATTGCTTTTGGGTCCCGGGAGCGCCAGGGCGTCCGTCGAGGGGTTGGCCATGCGTCAGTTTCCTTTGCCTGATCTGAGGGTTCGTTACGCAGAGGGACCTTGTGCAACCGGTGTGCCATTTTCCGGAGGCAGGGCCTGCGGCGCGGCAACGGGCAAAAAGTGGAATGAATACAGCGGGGAGCAGGGGGGCGGGCGGATCGGGAAGGTAGCGGGCAGCGGGGGCGGCAACGTCATTTTTGAAGTGCGGGGCCAGTCATTTTTTTGACCGAACCTCAGCCCAAAATCCCCCCTCCCCTCGCGGGAGGGGGTTAGGGGGTGGGGGTAGGTGCCACATTTGCGATCATGGCAAAGTCACCCGCCCCCCTGCCCCCTCCCGCCTTCGCGGGACGAAGCGCTTCGGCGCGCAGGCCCCGTCAAGGGAGGGGGAGAGCTGGAGACGGTTCGATTTTGATAACTGCAAGTATCTAACCGTGTTGACGCACATGAGTTAGAGCCTTCTTTTTTTCTTGTCAAAAGGACGTGGAGCCGCTATGTTTTCCCCGCCCGAAGGAGGTTCCCCGCAGCTCTCCCAGGAGTCCCCGTTGAAACGGACCACAATGCGCGCGCTATCGCTGTTATCACTGATCCTATTTTCGCTTCTGTCGGGCTGCACCAGTTATCTCCCGTCCACCGTTATTCCGGCGCCCTCCCCCGCGCAGCCGTACGTCAAAGTGGTCACCATCCCGCTGCCGGTGATCGCCACCAGCCCGAACGAGGGGGTCACCTACGGCGCCCTGACCGCGTTCCTGCTGCACAACGACAAGGACGAGGTTTCCTACCTGTTCGCGCCCCAAGTGAACCGCAACGAGAACTTCGGCACTACCGGCACCCTGTACGGCGCTCTCTATCCTTCGCCGGTGCGCAGCATCGAATTCAATCTCTCCAAGTCCAGCAAGGTCAATTCCGACTACGAGGTAAGGCTCAGGGACCAAAGCCTCATGGAGCGCCAGCTGGAGGTGAACGCCTTCCTTTACAATTTCACCGACGGCTCGGCCCGCTTCTTCGGCTTCGGCCCCGACAGCAGCGCCGACAATGAGACCAATTTCGCCGACCGCGAATTCGGTTACACGGTCTCGGCCGGCTATCCGCTGCGCAACAACACCGTGCTGTTTCTCGGAGACCGGTTGAGAAGGGTGGAGGTGGACGAGGGTGCGGTGAAGAGGCTGCCGAACCTGCAGCAGCGCTTCAGCACCGCGGACGTTCCGGGCATCGACGGTTTCAGCACCCACGCCCAATCCGTTTCGCTGGTCTACAGCACCCTCGATGCCGCCGCCATGGCCAGTTCCGGCGTCCGGGCACGGGCGACGGTGGAGGGAAGCCTGGCAGCCCTGGGCAGTAGCGCGCGTTTCGTGCGCTACGAGGCCGAGGTGAAGGGTTTCTTTCCGGTGCCGGACAGCCGTTTCATCAGCGCCGGCAGGTTTGCCTTCGGCCAGGTCAGCGGCGGCTCCATCCCCTTTCTTGAGCAGAGCATCCTGGGCGGCGAGAACACCCTCAGGGGGTACGGCAAAAACCGTTTCATCGAAAACAGTTACGTCCTTTGCAATCTTGAAGAGAGGATCCGGCTGTTTCGCTGGGAGGTATTCGACGTCAAGGCCGACTGGGAGTTGGCGCCCTTCATCGACATCGGCGGGGTGATGGATTCGCTGGGGGATTTCAAGGCGGGCGAGCTCAAGGTCAATCCGGGCATCGGTTTCCGCGCCGTAGTACGCCCCAATATTCTCGGGCGCATCGACGTGGGCTGGGGCAAGGACGGCGCCGCCGTCTTCGTGGGGCTCGGGTACCCCTTTTAACGGCTTTAACAGCCGTTGAACGTTCAAACGTTCAACGTTCAACGTTCTACGTTCTACGTTCCAAATACGAAGGGGACTGGCTCCGCGAGGTGCCCATCCCCTTTTTGCATCTGCGTTCAAATCCTCCTCAATCCCCCTTTGCGAAAGGGGGAAGTTGGTAGGAGCCCGGAAGAACTTGGTACACGTGGCCTAGCGTTCCCCCCTTGTCAAAGGGGGGGCAGGGGGGATTTGCCTTGGGTCCTCGTGTGAGGAAGGCGACACTAGGTATGCCTGTGCGCCAGGGACTGCTGGGGATCGATCTTGTCGGAAACCTTCTCCTGGATGTACCGCGCCAGGCCGTCCAGATCGGCGAACACGAAGGCGTGGTTGATCCCCAAGAGCTTCAGTTCCTGGGCCAGGAAACCGCGGTTCTCAAACGGAATGCGGTACTTGCGGATATGCTCCCTCGGGGAGAGCTGCTGCTCCAGCGGCCGCCATGGGTTCCTCAACAGCGAGAAGACGCCGCTCTGCGCCTTGATACGGGAGGCGATCACCGGCGCCATGAAAAAACAGGTATCGGCCTCGAAGGGATTGGCCCTCTCGTCGATGTCGGAGAGCCCGTACATGGTGTGGGCGATGTAGAGCGCGGCGCCGCCGCAGTAGTCGGGATTGTTGAGCCGGTCCCGCCGCAGGTCCAGGTCGCCGTACGGTCCGGCTACGGCGAAGTACAGCGCGATCAGGGGATTGACCGACCAGTCCAGCAACCGGGTCGGAAGGCCGTGATGCTGCGCCAGGGCCAGCCACTCCCATTCCGTCGCGGGCTGCACCTCGACCAGGTGACGCCCGGATTTCTTGAACTCCTGCAAGGCCTGGTACTCGCCATAGATGTCGGCCGGCATCACCTCGCCGGGAGGACGCCTCCCCGCCGCACCAGGGTCCGGGGTAATGCGCCCGATCTTGGGGATGAGAGTATAGAAGTCGCGGCTCTCACCCCGGAAGAAGTTCCATGAGCCGGGGGCGGTCTTGATGATCAGTCTGCGGAAGTCGTCAAAAGATGTGATCTCGCCCGAGATATCCATAGCACCCCCTGGTGCCGTAACGTCCACCCTGCGCACCCACAAGAGTTAACCATAAATAATCTTGGCGGCACCCCTCGCACCTCCCTTCGGCTGCATCACACCCAATCGGTGATACATTAAAGAGGCGGGTTACTTCAGCTCATTGGAGGAATGGATCATGACGCGCGCTCTCCGTCGGCTCGGCATCACGGCCCTGTTCGCCTCATCGCTGCTGGTCTCCTGCCTGCTCCTCTCCTGCGCCTACCCCGGCACCACCTCCCGTACCGGGATCACGCTACGGCAGCCGCCACAGTCAACACCGCTGCGTCCCATAACGGTCCGCCAGGTCCAGCTCAACTACTCCGGGGTGCGCTTGATCGACCTCGGTCTGTTTCCAAACTCAGTTTTCAACGCGGTAGACAAGTCCAATTTCGACGCTTCCTTGAAGAGCACGCTGAAAGCCGCCACGAAATGGCATGAGCAGGTCGGGGATGAGATCCGGGTCTACGTCGTCATACAGAGACACGTCATAGGCTGGTACGGTGAAGGCAATGCAGCCCTCGCAGCGTTCGCCTGGTGCGCTGCCGATCCGGCGGGCAAGATCCTGTTCCAGGAGCAGTTCTACGCCACAACCAGGTGCACGTCCCTGTGCAACACGGGAGTGATGAAAGACGAGATCAACCATGCCGCGATCCGGCGCATCGCTGCCAAGACCCTCCGCCTGGCCTCGGGTGTGGGGGAAAGTGAAAGCGGCAGCAGCGCAGCTCCCGGCACCTACGACACCGTAGAGGGGGCAATCGGGTCCATCGCCTACGTGTCCCCCTACATGCGAATCCCACCCAACGTCAATTTCACTGCGCCGTACCTGAAAGTGGGCGACCCGCCGGATTGGCCGAGCATAGTGGTATCGGGGAACCCGGAGCTCGCCCCCCAGTGACGGGATCTATCCGAACCACGCCTGCCGCAAAAGCTTGATCCCTTCGGCGATCTCTTCCGCCGAGAGGCCGCCGAAGCCGATCATGATCAGGTTCTCCGGCGCGGCCTGCGGATTCAGCCAGAACTGGCGGGTCGGCGCCACCTTCACCTGGTGCGCCGCAGCCCGCGCCACCATCGTTTCCTGGCTCTCGCCGGTGAAATGCTCCAAGAGGACGTGCAGACCCGCGTTCGATCCGTAAATCCGCACCCGCTCCCCCATCTCCCTTTGTATCGACTGCACCAGTACCTCGTGCTTCTTCTTGTTGACCAGGCAGACCTTGCGCAGGTGCCGGTCCCAATGCCCCCCCGACAAAAGGCTGGCCGCGACGTACTGCTGCAGCCTGGGCACGGCACACTTGTAGCGCTCGAAGACGGTGTGGTACCGGGCCAGGAGCCACTGCGGCAGCACCATGTACCCCATGCGCAGCCCCGGTGCAAACGCCTTGGAAAAGGTCCCGAGGTAGATCACGCGCTCCTGGCAGTCGATCGACTGCAGCGCCGGGATGGGCCGGGTGCGGTAGCGGAACTCGCTGTCGTAGTCGTCTTCGATGATGACCCCACCGCTTTGCTCCGCCCACTGCAAGAGCCGCATGCGATGCTGGATCGGCATCACCACGCCGGTGGGGAGCTGGTGCGACGGGGTGACGTAGGCGAGCCGCGCCCCGCTCTTCTTCAGTTCCGCAGGATCAATCCCGAACTCGCCGACCGGCACCGGCAGCACCTTGTAGCCGTGGTTCGCGAAGATCACCCTGGTGAAATCGTAACCGGGCTCCTCCATCCCCAGGATCCGCTCCTCCAGCGGAAACAGCAGGCAGATCATCATGGCCAGGTCCTGGAGCCCCGCGCCGACCACGATCTGCTGCGACGAGCATTTGACACCCCTCGACTGGCGCAGGTATTTCGCCAGCTCCCTCCGCAGCTGCAGCTCACCCTGCTTGTCCCCGTAATAGGCGATGGAATCGACCTTGAGCGAGGTCAGCACCTCGTTGTTCAGCCGCCGCCACAGCGCATGGGGGAAGGAGTGCGGATCGAAGTCGCCGTAGGAGAAGTTGTATTTGACCGGTTTGCCCTGCGCGGGCGCCGGCTCATCCGGGTCAGGACCTTTCCCCCCCGCCGGAAGGAACTGCGGCTCTTCCTCCACCCCTGTTATGCATGGAAAATTCAGCAGGTCTTCCCGGAGGTCCTGCACCACGTACCCCGAACCGTGCCGCCCCTCCACGTACCCCTCGATGCAGAGCTGGTCGTAGGCCGCCTCTACCGTGTTGCGCGCGATGGAAAGATTTTTCGCCAGGTCCCTGGTCGATGTCAGCCGGCTTCCCTTCTCGTATTCTCCGGTGATGATGTTGTGCTTCAGCTGCTCATAAAGCTGCTGATATAAAGGCTTTTTCGACTCCGGATTCAGATAGATCATGATTTCTCTCTCTCGGCGCGGCCAACGGGAACAAAAAACCGTAAACGAAGTGTATCCATAAAATTTCTAAAATGTGGCCCTTCACAAGGATACTGTTTGAGTCCTATCCTTACACCAGAACGAAAGTGGTGTAAATACTTCACCCGCACCAGGAGGACAGTATGAAACGTGCAAAAGCAAATTTTCTCACTCTCATGACCATTATCGCCACGGCGCTGCTGGCAGCGTCTCCGCTGGCCGCTACAGCCGGAGAGCGTTCCGGCAGCGCAGGCAAGCCTGCCTATAAGATCGCAGCGACCGAGCAAACAGAACGGATGGAACTCAAGATAGGTTGGGTGACCGTCGCCAACGACGGCTCCCTCCATGTGGAGTTCACCGTCAGGGACGGCAACGGCAAGCCGATTACGGGATTGACCCGGGACGACATCGCGGCGGTATCTTTCGGACGACTGGGCTACGAGGACGAGGTGGGGCTGAGGACGGTAGTCGGGCAGCCGAACAAGATCTGGCTGAGCTACCTGGAGAAGCGTCGCGAGGGGCAGGGCGTTGAGCGGAACCGGGGCGTAGTCGCCCTCGGGGCCAAGGACCGCCTCACCGAGGAAGGGGACGGCAGCTACATCCTCGACGTCAAAAGACCGGCGCGGTTGCTGACCAAGTTCAGCTATGAGCCCACGGCTGAAACCGGCGTGATGCTGAGGATCGCACGAGATGGCGGCGCGGAAGGACGCGACTCCTACTTCTGGCGCCCGGCGCTGGCTAAGAGAATTGAAGTGCCCAAGATGCTTGCCCGCGCAGAAGGCAGCCGCCCCCTGAACAGCAAGCCCCGGGCCTGGAACTAGAGAGCGGAGTGAAGGGGGACAGAGTAAAGGGGGACAGGCACCTTACGGAGCCAGTCCCCTCCTGGAGCCTTGCTGGGTCTTTCTCCGCTCCAGTTCGTGATCGATGCAGTTCAGCACCTCGAACTTGGCGAGCGACCAAAGCGGCGCGATCAGGTCCTTCCTGTTGCCGTCACCGGTCAGCCGCTGCACCACGATCCGCGGATCGAGCCGCTCCAGGAAATCGCAGACGAGCCCCACATAGCTGTCGCGATCGAGCAGCGGGACCTCTCCGGCCTGGTAGAGGTCGGCCAGGCGGGTGCCGCGCATCACGTGCAGGAGATGAACCTTCACCCCGTCCACGCCGACGCGATTCAGGAAGTCGGCTCCCGAAAGCATCTCGTCGCGGCTTTCCCCCGGGAGTCCCAGGATGATGTGGGCGCAGACCCGGATGCCGCGCTTTTGACACTCGCTGACGGCAGCGCTGAAAGAGGCGAGATCGTGGCCGCGGTTGATGGCGGAGAGGGTGCGATCCAGCGGCGACTGCAGGCCCAGCTCCAGCCAGAAGTAGCAGCGGCTGGCGTACTCGGCGAGCAGGTCGAGGGTTTCGGTCGGGAGACAATCGGGGCGGGTACCGACGATGAGCCCCACCACGTCCGGCACGGAAAGCGCCTCGTCGTAGAGCCGGCGCAGATGCTCCACCGGAGCGTAGGTGTTGGAGTAGGACTGGAAGTAGGCGATGAAGCGGGCCGCCTTGTACTTCCTGACCATGACCTCCTTGGCGTGCTCCAGTTGCTCGGCAACCCCTACCCCTTGCAGGATGCCGTAGGAGCCCGAGCCCTTGCCGCCGCAGAAGATGCACCCCTCCGTACCGACGCTGCCGTCGCGATTGGGGCAGGTGAACCCCGCGTCCACCGAGAGCCGCTGCACCTTGCAGCCGAACACCCTCTTCAGCTCTTCCGAAAATGCATTGTAACGCTGCATGAAATCTCCTCGGCATCCCTTCTAACACATACGGCGGGGGTGGAGCAATGCTGCCTCTCTTAATTCACCTCTTTGTTGGCACGACGACCTGTAGGGGCGAATAATCATTCGCCCACGTTATTTCGTGGATCCGTCCGCTTCTCGTTCCCGCCCCCGGAGGGGGAGGGACAGGGAGGGGGTGCAGCGGCTCGCCCCCCCCCTCCCAGCCTCCCCCCTCCGGGGGGAGGGGCTAGCCCCTAGCCCCTGCTTTTGTGTTGCCTCCCCCACCCAAACCCTGTATCTTCAACCGCGTCATGCAAAAGTACTTTTCAGCTCTCGCCATCGAGCAGCTCCGCACTGCAATCACCGAAGCAAACGGCAACGAAGTCTTCTTTCTGGGTCGCACCGACGAGGCACGCATCGTCGTCACGGTGGAGCCGCTCGCGCGCGGCAACAAGGACGCCGTCCCTGCCATCATGATCGCCTGCTCCTTCGGCGACGTGGTCATCCACAACCACCCCTCCGGCAACCTCAACCCTTCCCAACCGGACATCGAGATCGCCTCGCTCCTGGGCAACCAGGGGGTCGGCTTCTACATCGTCAACAACGACGCCTCCCGCGCCAACCAGGTGGTCGCGCCTTTCGCCCGCAAGGTGGTGGAGCGCCTTTCCTACCCCGAGGTCGAGCACTTCTACGCTCCCGACGGCGTGCTCGCGCAGGCCCTGCCGGGCTACGAGCACCGCCCCGAGCAGAGCAGGATGGCGCTCAACCTTTCCGAAGCGTTCAACGAGGAGAAGGTGGCCATCGTCGAGGCGGGTACCGGCACCGGCAAGTCGCTCGCTTACCTGCTGCCCGCCGCCCTCTGGTCGGTGCGCAACAAGGAACGCGTGGTCGTCTCCACCAACACCATCAACCTGCAGGAACAGCTGATCCAGAAGGACATCCCGTTTTTACAACAGCACGCCGGCGTGCAGTTCCGGGCGGTGCTGGTCAAGGGACGCGGCAACTACCTTTGCCTGAGAAAGCTCCGGGTGAACGCCGCCGACGCCTCGCTCTTCAAGGACGATACCGCCCAGGAGTTGGACGCCATCGTCGCCTGGAGCAAAAAGACTGAAGACGGCTGCCGCGGCGACCTAGCCTTCATCCCCAAGGACGAAGTCTGGGAGGAACTCTGCTGCGAGTCGGACCAGTGCGGTCGGGTGAAGTGTGCGGAGTACCCGCGCTGCTTCTTCTACAAGGCCCGGCGCGAGGCGGCCGGTGCCGACCTCCTCGTGGTCAACCACGCCCTGCTTTTGGCTGATCTCTCGGTGCGCCAGGAGACCGGCTACGACGCCACCGCCATCCTCCCCCCCTTCCACCGCCTCATCTTCGACGAGGGGCATCACCTGGAGGACGTCGCCACCAACTTCCTCTCCAGTCAGGTCTCCCGCCTGGGCCTGGTCAAGCTGCTCGGCAAGTTGCAGCACCCCAGGAAGGCGCATCGCGGCGTGCTGCCGCAGCTTTCCACCCAACTCTCCGCCGCCGTCCCGGAATCGCAGGACGACCTCTACCTGGAGATCGCGGAAGTACTTGAGGGGCGCCTGATCCCGAGGAGGGTGGCGGTGCTGGATGCGGTGACCCGCGGCATGGATGAGATCGGCGAGGCGCTGTTCAGGAAGCTGAAGAAGGACGGGGTCGAGCAGAAGCTGCGGGTGACGCCGGCAATTTACAATACTGCGCTCTGGCAGGAGGTGACACCGCACATCGAGAACATGGCGAAGGAGCTCTCGGACTACGCGCTCGCCATGCAGGCGTTCCTGAAGGGGTGCGAGAAACTTTCGGACAAGGTGCTGGAAAAGCTGTCCGGGCCGCTCACCGACCTGCGCGGGGTGAAAGGTAGGATCGAGTGCGCCGTCGATGCGCTGAGGTTCTTCATGGCGCGCGAGGACGAGTTCTGCCGCTGGTTCGAGCTGAGAAAAGGGCCGCTGGTGAAGCTTTGCTGCTCGCCGCTCGAGGTGGCCGAGTCCATCAAGAAGGCGATCCTGGACCGATTCAAGACCGTAGTGCTCACTTCGGCAACGCTGGCCATCGGGGAAAAGTTCGACTTTCTGAAGCACCGCACCGGGATCGAGCTGCTCGCCAAGGATCGGGTCAGCGAACTGCTGCTCCCCTCCCCCTTCGACTACGCGCACCAGGCGTTGGTGGCGGTCCCCTCCGACATGCCCGAGCCGACCTCGCCGATGTTCGAGGCCCGGCTGTGCAGCCACCTCCTGGACGCGCTCAAGATTTCCCAGGGACGCGCCTTCGTGCTCTTCACCTCGTACGATCTCCTGGTCCGGGTCTTCAACCGCCTCGCCGAGCCGCTCAAGGCCGCCGGGCTCACCCCCATGCGCCAGGGGGAGACCAATCGGCACATGCTCCTTTCCAAGTTCCGCAACACGGTCAGCCCGGTGCTGTTCGGTACCGATTCCTTCTGGGAGGGGGTGGACGTGCAGGGGCGGGGGCTGGAGCTCGTGGTCATCACCCGGCTCCCCTTCCGGGTTCCGACGGAACCGATCCTGGAGGCGAGAAGCGAGCACATTACCGCCAAGGGGGGCGATCCCTTCATGAGCTACACCGTGCCGCAGGCGGTGATCAAGTTCAAGCAGGGCTTCGGGAGGCTGATCCGGAGCAAGGAAGACCGCGGCGCCGTTCTCATTCTCGACTCGCGGGTACTGACCAAGAACTACGGCAAGATCTTTCTTACCGCGCTGCACGGGGTAACCGTCCAGAAGGCGCCGGAAGAAGAGATCTGCCGGAGGCTCGAATCCTTCTTCGCGCCGACCTAGTAAGTCCCCCACCCAGAGAGCAGAAGGGACTGGCTCCGTAGGTGCCTGTCCCTCTAGCGGAACGCTTCTTTCAACTCAACCACCTTGCCGAAGCATTTAAGGGGACAGGCACCTGGCGGAGCCAGTCCCCTCCCAAAAAAAACGGGGCCGACTTCCCGGTCGGCCCCTTTACCACAACCTTCGCGCTGACCCATTCACAACGCGTCGAATCACAAATCCGCGAGGCGGAACTACACCTTTTCGATCTTGGCCTTGTCGCGCAGCTCTTCCACGTAGGCCGCCAGCATCACCCGGACCTTCTCACGCTTCAGGTTTCCTGCGATTCGATTCTTCACGTCCTCGTAGCGCTCCGTCGCCGGCGGCAGCTTCTGCTCCACCTTGATCACGTGGAAACCGACGGGGGTCTCGACCACGTCGCTGACCTCTCCGGCCTTGAGGGCGAAGGCCGCCTTCTCGAAGGCAGGAAGGCTCTGTCCCTTGCCGATGATGCCGAGGCTCCCCCCCTGCTCCTTGGTGGGCGAGGTCGACTCCTTTTTGGCAACCTCGGCGAAAGGCTCGCCCCCCTTGATCCGCTTCAACACGGCCAGGGCCTTATCCTTGGCCTGCTGCTTCGCTTCCGCGTTGGCACCCTTGGCAACACCGATCAGGATGTGGCTCACCTTGATCCGGTCCCCCTGGGTAAACTGCTTCAGCTTGTTCTCTTCGTAATACTTCTTCACTTCCGGTTCAGTCACCTCGGCCTTGCCCGCAAAGCGCTGCGCGATCAGGTTGTTGATCACGATATCCTTGCGTGCCGCCTCCTCCAGATCCTTCTGGGTCATCCCTACCGATTGCAGCGCCTTGTCGAACTCGGCTTGTGAGGGGTACTGGTATTTGCTCTGGACGATGCGCGCGGTGACCTGCTTGTCCAGGTCTTTAATTTCCAGTTTCATACCGGCCTGGTACAGCAGCTCGGCCGCGGTCAGCTGGTTCAGCGCCGCTTCGGTCGCCTTTTTAAGCTGCTCCGGCGGCAGTTGTTTGGGATCTCCCGATCCAACGAGGGCCTTGAGGGTTCGGTCCAGTTCGGCACGGGTGATGGCGGTACCGTTCACCTTTTCCACTGCCGCCTGGGGCGAATTTTTAGCGGACTCCGCGGTACAGGCCGCCAGGGCCAGCAGTGACACCGCTGCCGCCGAACGCATCATCTTGTTCATCGAAAGCATATGCATCTCCTCTGTGAGGCGAGCTTTTCTCGACCTCAGTTGACCTCAACCTCTTGCTAGCGTTTTGCCACCTGCGTAACCACCCCTTTCGCCTTGCCGATCTCGCTCAAGATGCGCAGGGCCGTGGTGGTGGAGTCCGGGGTGGAACCGTAGCCTTCCAGCGGGCCGAAACCGCCGTTCACCTTGATGTACAGCCGCTTCATGAAGTTGAGAGCCAGCGCCTTGTCGACGCGGTTGCCGGCGTTGACTTCCTTCAGGGCGCGGATGGCGTAGAGCTGCTCGTCGAGGTCCGGACGTTCCTTGCTCTTCTTGTCGAGGTACGGGGTAGTCTGCAGGTACTGTACTGCTTTCTTTGCGGTGTCGGCATCGAGGGAGCATAACGCGTTCAGGACATAGGCCGCCATGTAGGTGCTGCGCGCGTTGGGACGTCCCGGCCCCTTCTCCGGACCGAAGCCCCCCTCTTTCTTGGAAAAGCCCTTCACGTACTCGACGGTCTTTGCCTTATCAACAGCATCGAGCCCGTTCACGGCCTTGAGCACGTGCACCGCGTAATAGGTCGTGGCGAGTGAGGACTTCTTAGCCTCCGGTGAGAAGCCGAAGCCGCCGTCCTGGTTTTTGAGGGACACGGCAAAGGTCCTGACCTTGTTGCGGTCGATGGCGTTGCCGGCGTCGAGCAGAGCCAGAGTCTCAAGGGCGATGTCGGTATAGAGGATGGATGAGGTCTTGCTTGATTTGTCGGGCGTGAATCCACCGTCTTTTTGCTGGGCAAGCTTGGCCGACAGGATGATGGCGTTTTGTCTGCCGGTATCTATTTTCTCTCCCATGGCGAGGAGGGTGTAGACATAGTCGTTGGCGATGACGGTGGCGACCGGGAAATCCGGGCGTCCCTCCATCTCGCGGATAAAGGTGCTGGTTTTCTTGAAATCGAACTCTGTGGCTTTCGCTTTGGGCTTGGCCTTTTCCTTGGCAAGAGCGGGGGCCGCCAAAGCGGCGACCACGGCAAGGCCGGCTGTTATACGCAAGATGGTGCTTGAAATGGACATGATCGTACTCCGTATGGACATTGAATGGGATTTTTGGGAAAGGGGGGGGAGGTGCACTCCCCCCCCGGGCATTGCAATTACTCTTTCTTACAGGTGCGGCGGTACGCCCCAAGTCGAAGTCTTGGTCGGGTGGCAGAAGACGCAGACGCCGAGAGCGTAGGTTTTGTCTTTACCGGCGGGGAAGCTGTAGCTGGTGCTACCCTGCAGGTTGGACAGCTGGGTGTTGTCCAGGGTCATGGTCGACGGAGCCTCGGCATGTGCGGAGCCGTGGCAGGTCTGGCACTTGATGCTCCCTTTGTGACCGCGGCCGTTGATGAACTTGCCGAACAGGGACGGGTTGGTCGGGTAGACGGTACCGTTCACGGTGTTGGTCGCGTGGCAGGCGAAGGCCGGGTTGGCGCCGGCGCTTGCCGCGGTGCAGGACGGCAGGGTGGAGGCTTTCCACGGCTGGGTCAGCTGGCCGGCAGCGGTACGCTGGTTGAGGTTGCCGTGGCAGTCGACGCACCAGAGGGCGGTCTTAGCCTTGTGGGAACCACGGTAGCAGTTGACGTTGTTGCCCGGGTGGCAGTCGTAGCAGTTGGTGGCAACGTTCGCGTCGTACTGGGTGAGGACCTTGGTGCTCTGGCTGTGGAAGCGGTGCAGCACGTCGGAGAAGGAGTACTGGGAAACCTTGACATCGGCCTTGGTGAAGGTGGCGCCGGCCATGACCACGTAGTTCGGCCATACGTTGGCGAGGCCCGGAGCTGCGCTTTCGCCCATCGCCGGATCCCAGTGGCACCAGGAGCAGCGGATCGGGCCGGAAGTGCCGTCGCCGGTCGGGTCAAGGTAGTTGAAGTCGATCTTGCTGGAGTTCATGCCGTGCATCTTGCCCAGGTAGGCGAAGGAGCCGGAAGCGGTCGCGGGGTAGCCGTTTGCGGCAGCCAGCGACAGGTGGCAGGAGCAGCAGCCGCCGAATGCCACCGGGGTCACGGTGCTGGTCTGGGCCAGGATGGTGCCGGTGCTGTTCTTCACGTACACGTTGGTCATCGGGTACGGGTTGCGGTTCGCGCCGCCCAGCGGGTCGGTCATGATGTTTTTGGCGGAGTTCGCGTCAACCAGCGGGTACGCCGGAATGCCGACTGCCGTCCAGTCCTTCAGGGTGGCGTCGTAGGTCATGTTGCCGGAGATGCCGTTTCCGGCCAGGCCCTGCACCTTGCCGCCCGATACCGGAGCGAAGCCCGGGAACAGCTTCGGTGCGTAGGTGATCCACTGCTGGAAATACGGGTCAGCCTGCAGGGTGGACTCGGTGTTGTCGGCCATCGCATAGCTGACGGTAACGCCGTAGGTAGCGGCGTTGGTCGAATCGATGATGACGGGGTCATTGCTGCCGTACCCCAGGACCTGGGCCCTCACGGTGTTGAACGGGGGGAGAAGCAGGAATCCGGCGAAGGTCGGGCAGGCGCAATGCATACCAAGATCATTCCACGCGACCACCTTGTAGGAGCTCGGGGCCACGGTCCTGCCGGCAAAAGCCGGAGCGACGACTGCAGTCAGGGCCGCAGCGGTAAGGGCCAGCGCGGGTACAAGTTTTTTCAATTTCATGCCTTGTGTTACCTCCTTTGTGTTGTGAACCATCTTTCCATCTGGGGAGAACTTCCCGGCCCGGCTAGGGTGGGTACCTCACCTGCCGAAACCGGTTGCTTCTGTTGTCCGCACCCGGTATGCGGACGGCGCTCTAAATAGCAGGGACCGTGCCAGTGGTCAAAAAGCCACAAACACATTAAAAGAACACGACCCACTGCGTCGGGTTTCCCTCATGAAAGAGGGTGAAATCCCCCATTCCTCAAATCCGCACACCCAACCGGGGTTATTTCTCTCAGAGCAAAACACCCTATCACTATAGGCACCTACCCCCAAAAACTGCGGCACTTCACCCAGGAAAGGGCGCTTGAGCCCGACCCAATCGCTGTGATCGAGATCACAGAACTTGGTTAGCCGGCGTCAAGACAGCCAATTCACCCACCCTGCCTGCAACGAGTTAGCTCATCGAGGCCGTGCCCAGCTCTTTTTGGGATCCTCCCCCAGTTGCACAGCGCCCCCTGCCCCGCGTCCTCCTTTGGTACGGGCATTGCTGGTAGCCCTTTTGGGTGTGTTGTGCTACTAGGTGGGCGCAAGAAGTAGTTGCCGCTGCCCGCAGATGCGATGACGTGGATAAGGAGTAATTATGGGCTGTGCCGGAAGGTGGTTCGTTGGTGCTGTTGGGACTGCTGCAATTTCGATCTGTTTTGCCGCAGCGGCAGGTGCGGCAGCCTGCAACGAGGAGGTCGTGATCGGACAGGGGATGGCGGAAGTGGCAGCAGTCTGCCCTCAGCCGACGCTGAAGGAGCACCGCGACCTGTGGGAAGAGCTGTCTGAGGGGCAGAAGAAAACCCGGAGCACCACGACCTACGACCGGTGGGTCTTCGATACCGGCCCGCAGGAGTTCATGCTGAGCCTGGTTTTTCTGAACGGGAAGCTGGCAGAGATCGGTAACCTGGGTTACGGCAGCATGCGCAACCCGATGATGCCGGAGTGCCGCAACGGCGAGGGGCTGGTCGTGGGCGACACCATGGTCGATGCCTACCTGAAGTGCGGTGAGCCCCTGGCCCGAGAAAAGCGCGGGGACAAAATCGTGGTGTCCGTGGAGGAAGAGGTGACACGGCGGACGTCGGTCGCCGTCGAGGAATGGACCTACCGCTACGGCCCGGAACTACCCGGCTACACCCTGCACTTCGAGAACGGAGTCGCCGCAGAGATCCGTCCGCGGGAGTTCGGCAAGTAAGACGGCGCGGGACCAGCTAATGCGGGATCCCGCGCGCGACCGTCACCGCCGCCACCGCGGCGACCTCCGCTTCGCGCAGGACATCGACACAGGCCCCCAGCGTACTGCCCGTGGTGAAGACGTCGTCCACCAGGAGCACGCGCTTTCCAGCCAGCGCTTCGGGGTCCCCCACCCCGAAGGCACCCTTCACATTGGTCACCCTGTCTCCCGCATCCAGCCCCGTCTGCGGCTCGGTCCAGCGCAGCCTGCGCAGGTTTCCCACTACTTGCGGCACCTTCAGTTTCCTCCCGAAGAGTTCGGCGAGGAGCTGCGACTGGTTGTAGCCGCGCTGCCTGAGCCTTTTGCGATGCAGCGGCACCGGCACGACGCAATCCGGCCCGGCCTCCCGCAGGAACCCTTCCAGCCGTTGCCATGCCAGCAAAGCCAGCGGGTCGGCGAGGTGCATTTTCCCGCCGTACTTGAACCGGTGGATCAGGTCCTGGAGCGGCCCCTCGAGGACGGCGGCCGAGCGGCAGGTATGAAAAGGCTGATGGCAAAGGCAGGCGCCGCAGAGATGGTCGCTGCCATGCTCGGTGGCAAAGGGAGCCCCGCAGCGGGTGCACAATGGCGATTGCAGGAAGGAGATTTGGCCGAGGCAATCGGCGCAGATAAGCGGTTGGGGCGAAGCGCCGTCCGCTACGGGTATCACCCCCTTGCAGGCATGGCACAACGGGGGAAACATCAGATCGATCAGAGAGCGCAAGAGCATGTCAGCCTCCCAGAAAATCCGTTCTACGTTCTACGTTCAACGTGCTAGAAACTATAAAGTAAAAGTAACACCGTTGCGTTACATCCTCCCTTAACAGGCACGGTGACGCTGGCCGCAGCACCAGTCCTGCAATGAAGCATCCGCTCTTCCATATCAGAACCTGAACAGCGCTCAGAAGCAGATTGTGCAACGGCTGAACAGCCCCACCGAAAAGGACTTCAACACCGTCCGCAAACCGCTGATTTTGCTACCATAACTGCCGACAAAAACAGAAGCCCCCTTGGCATCCTCCTTGTACTGATCCGGGTAACAACGCACCACCAGTACAGGAGTCAGCCATGAAAACCACAAAGAACATCAAAGCATCGCTTTTGGCAATAACCACCCTTTCCCTGCTCGGCTTCACCTCCCCCGTACTCACGGCGACGGCGCACGCCGACGAATCCGCCCCGGGCGAGGCCCTTGGCAAATGCCCTTACTCACTTTTGCTGCAAAAGTCCGTCGAAGCCCAGAGGGCATACCTGGTGAAGGTGGACCGCGCCAGAGTCGGCAACCAGATCGCCTCCCCGGAAGAAGTCGCCGCCAACGGCGAATCGACGCCGGCGGACGCGACGGAGCGTCCTGCCGTCGCCTGGGTTTCCTTCGCTTGGGGCTCACGCGCCGAGTGAGGAGGCGCAGGCTGCGGCCTGCGACCGGCAGGTAGTGCTAAAGAAACGGCAACGCCCGCCGAAAAGAGATGTCATCACCAGCAGGAGGCAACCCCATGTCACTCAGCTTAAAAGAAGCCGCTCTCATCGCTTTTGCAGCGGCACTGTTCATCGTAGGGGTGGTCACCGCTCCGGCGGCTTCACCGCCGGAAATCGATCCTCTTTCCAAGGAATGCATAGGGTGCCACGACGGCGTCGCCGGTCCCAACGTCTCGGTAAACCTGCGCAACAACCCGTCGGACCGGTCGTCACACGTGCATTCCTTCGAAGGAGAGCACCCCATCGGCATGATCTACCAGAACTACGTCGACATGAAGCCCGGTTACAAGCCGATCACCGCGCAGGAGCGCAACATGATCATGGTCAACGGCGCCGTCGGCTGCCTCACCTGCCATGATCCGCTCAACCCGGCCAAGGGGCACCTCATCAAGAGCGACAAAAATAGCGCGCTCTGCCTTACCTGCCACGACAAGTAGCAGCGCCCTCCCCGCCGGGGCCACGTGAAGTTGTCTTCCGCCTCTCGTGCCGCGGTGGGGTCATCCTTGACAAGAGCAGCGATTTTCATTAGGGTACCGGCCAGGTAACCGTGGGCCTGGTTACCCGGTCGGACCGCCCTCAACCTCCATTCCGTCGCCATGCGAAAAGCCCTCAGGCCGCCCCCGAGGGCTTTCGTTTTTCGCTCCGCCCCCATTCGTACCAAAAGGAAGTGCCAGGCAGCATGATCGAAGAGCAACATTTCACCTACCGCCCCATCGGCCTCTTGCGCTCACCCTATTCCCGCCGTATCGACGCGCCGCACCAAAGCACGGTGGTCGCGGGTACCGAAAGCGGCGACTTCGCCACCGCTACCCTCGAACTTCAGGATTGGCTGGACGAAAAGGCGATCCAGGACCTGGGAGGCTTCCAGAGGCTGTGGCTTATCTTCGCCTTCCACCTCAGCGAAGGGTGGAAAAGCAACGTCAAGCCGCCGCGCGGGGGACCCAAGCGGGGCGTGCTGGCTACCCGGTCGCCGCACCGTCCCAACTCCATTGGGCTTTCGGCGGTGGAACTGGTGAAGGTGGAAGGAAAGACGCTGCACCTGCGCGGGGTGGACCTGCTGGACGGCACTCCCGTTCTGGACATCAAGCCGTACGTGCCGTATGCCGACGCCTTTCCGGATGCCAGGGCGGGTTGGATAGACGAGATGGATGCCAAGGTGGGCCGCTACTTCGCTCCGGGGCCGCGCAAACCCAGGTGAGCGTCGGGAAGGGAACAGATGGTAAGGGGAGCCGGCAAGGGGACAGGCACCTGCGGAGCCAGTCCCCCTCGTTGCAGGGGTCAGGTAAGGGGACCGGCACCTTCGGAACCGATACCCTCCGTCTCCGGGGCCTCGAGGACCTCGCGCAACGCATCGGAAACGGCATTCATGCAGGTGTCTTTCCCGTAGTAACAGCCGATTCCCCCCAGGGCCTTCACCGCCTCGCGAGGGTCGAGCCCCGACCTCAGACCATAGGAGAGAATCCTGGTCAGGCCGTCGAATACGGCGGCACCACAGTGACCGGCCTTGCCGAAACGGACGAAGATCTCGAATGGTTTTCCCTTCTGATCCATGGTGACGGTAACGTAGATCCTGCCGCAGTGGGTCTCTTTCTGAAAGGTGACGCTTGGAAGCGAACCGGGGCGTGCCTTCTTCTTCATAGCTGAACCTCCCTCTCCATCAACGCCGGTCTGGCCCGGAGTTCGACCTCATAGTATATCCACAGCTCCCACCGACACAACGTTTTGTCCCGTGGACACCCACTGTGTCCCTTTTGCGGACACCCGCCGTCGTCCCGCCCCAGGATAAAATACCGAAAATGTTGAGTTTACGACGATGGTACGCCCCCTGCTAATCCTCTATCACAGGCCGGCCGGCTGCGCCCCCAGGGTACAGCGGCCCACATCGGAGCTTGAGGAGGAACCAGCTATGTTCTCGGAAAACTTACTGACAACCATCGGCACCAGCGGATCGGTCCTGGAAAAGACGCTGATCCAGGAGGTGAGGAAGATCTTCTCCACCATGATGGGGATGGACCACCTGCTGCATCTGCCGCTGGCGGTGAACCCGGCATCGAACTTCACCGACTGCATCAGCGCCCTGGTCGGGCTGGCAGGCACCTACAACGGCATGGTCGGGCTGCACGTATCGACCGAGTTGGCCCGGCGCCTGGCAGGTCAGCTGCTCGATACCGACGATCCCACCGAGGAAGAGGTCGAGGACGCCCTAGGAGAGCTCGCCAACGTCCTGGCCGGCGATTTCAAGCGCCACCTCTCCCCCGAGTCCCTGGCCATCAGGCTCTCCACCCCGTCCATCGTCTCCGGAAAGCAGTACGCGATCCACGTGGCTAAGAAGCCGGAGGTCATGACGCTACTGTTCGATTCGGAGTACGACTGGTTCATGGTGGCTCTGGCCGTGGAGCAGTAGTCACCGTTTACGGTTTTTTGATCTAGATCAAGGAATTCATCCCCCGCATGTGGTTTACATGTGCCCTGCTTTTTTACTTACAAAGGGGAGGAATTGCATGATTCATGGTTTGAAGAAACTGGGAGGGGCGCTGGCGCTGGTGCTGATGCTGGCCGGGGCGGCCTTTGCCGGGAAGAGCAACTGCATCACCTGTCACGAGAAAGTGACGCCTAACATCGTGAAGGACTTCCTGTCCGGCGAGATGGGCAAAAGCGGCGGCGTCGACTGCTCCAGCTGCCACGGCACCGCCCACCAGAGTGCCAAAGATGTCGCCAAGGTCTCGATGCCGACCGAGAAGACCTGCAAGGAGTGCCACACCAAGCAGCACGACCAGTACGCCTCCGGCAAGCACGCCGCAGCCTGGGTGGCGATGGACGCCATGCCGACCAACAAGATCCAGCCCCATGCCTACATCCAGGGGATGAAGGGTTGCGGCGGCTGTCACAAGGTAGGCATCCGCGACGAGAAATCGCGCGCCGACGGGCAGTACGGCTCCCCCTGCAACTCCTGCCACACCCGTCACAAGTTCAGCAAAGCCGAGGCCAAGAAGCCGGAAGCCTGCCGCACCTGCCACATGGGCTTCGATCACCCGCAGTGGGAGATGTGGTCCAACTCCAAGCACGGCTCCATCTACCAGATGGAAGGTGACACCGGCCGTGCCCCCACCTGCCAGACCTGCCACATGGGCGACGGCGACCACAACGTGATGACCTCCTGGGGCTTCCTGGCCCTGCGTCTGCCGGAAGAAGACGCCGAGTGGATGGGCTACCGCGTCACCATCCTGAAAGGCCTCGGGGTCCTCGACCCGGCAGGCAAGCCGACCGGCCGCCTCGAGCTGGTCAAGGCGGGCAAAGTAGCACGTCTCACCAAGGAAGAGTGGCAGGCGTCCCGCGACAAGATGGTCGGCATCTGCAGCAAGTGCCACAGCGCGACCTACGCCAAGACCCAGCTCGGCAATGCCGACCAGATGATCAAGGAAGCCGACAAGCTGATGGCCGAAGCGATCACCATCGTCGCCGGCCTCTACGAGAAAGGGATCATCAAGCCGCAGAAAGGACAGCCGGCCTACCCGGACCTGCTCACCTTCTACGACACCAGGACCCCGATCGAGCAGACCCTGTACGTGATGTTCCTGGAGCACCGCATGCGTGCCTTCCAGGGGGCGTTCCACATGAACCCCGACTACGTCACCTGGTACGGACTGGCAGAACTGCAGAAGGACCTGGTTGACATCAAGGCGGACGCCGCCGCGATGACCCGCGAAGCGGAGCATAAGAAGTAATCGGAACACAGGTCAAGTGAGAGGGCGGGGCGTCGTGAGGCGCCCCGCTTTTTTGTCGCAGGCGGCATGGGAGTTATTATAAGTGCAACGCCTAAAATACCCGAGTTGCCCGCCGTCACAATTGCGTTAGACTCCAAGAGTCTCACGCGCTCGTTTACAAGCGCCCAACCTTAAACGGAGGTGACTTATGCTGAAAAAACTCGCTTTGACAGTGATGATGCTTTCCATGATCACCGCCTGTGCGTCCACCCGCACGAAACAAGACGCCAACCCCGCCTATGCCTCCCACCAATTCAGCAACCATGAAGTTGCCATCGTGTGGAAGGCACAGGAAACCGACAAAGGGGTCAGGATCGACGGCACGGTGCAAAACGTCCGCCAGGATCTCCCCTACACCTCGCTGCAGCTAACCGCGAAGCTGCTGGACTCCAAAGGCAAAGTCATGGCCAAAGAAACAAAGGCCTTCAGCGGACGCTTCGCCGGCACCGAACCCTTTACCATCGAGATCCCGGTGGCAAACAAGGAATGTCTCGACGAGTTGGACTTTTCATATTCGTTCGGGCACGATGAGGACTTCTACAAAGGGGGCTTCCGCAGCGTCCCGTAATCCCGATGCGCCGCTTTTTAAAGAGAAAGGCCCCGGCTTCGATGAAGCTCAGGGCCTTTTTTTATCCCCTGCGATCATGCGCTTTGCCTAGTGCGGGCCGTGATGCCTCCACCCTCTCCAGTGGGCCCAGTGACCGTGCTCGCCCTGGCGGAAGGCCTTGATGGAACCGGCCACCACCCCGGCAGGGATCAGCACCAGCCAGACGGTCAGGATGATCGCTACAATCGCCAGGAGTACCAGCAGTAGCGTTTTCATAAATTGCCTCCTTCTCCCCCCTTAATAAGACGATAGCACAGGAACTTACACATGAACAAGGGGGCGGATCGCCGTTTGCAGAACAGGATTATCGGGTATCATTCATCTCTGTGCCCCCACAGCACGGAGACAGGCAAGGAGGAGTCGTCATGCCCGACACCGACGCGGCCATACCCGAAAGACTGCAGCGCGACCTCGACTACCTGATGGAGTGTCTGGCCGAGATGTTCAACGGGCTGGGCGAGTCGCAGCTCGCGGCGTGCCTCCCGAAGAGCGGATCGATGGCCCCCTCCGAGGACTGCAAGTTCGTCAGGGCCTGGTCGATCGCGTTCCAGCTGCTCAGCATGGCCGAGGAGAACTTCTCGGTGCAGACGCGGCGGGCGGTGGAGACCAGCCAGGGGCTGGTGGCCGAGCCGGGACTTTGGGGGAGGGTGCTGGAAAAGCTCAGCCGCAGCGGCGTGCCGCAGCAACAGATCGCGGATCTGCTGGGACAGATCCGGGTGGAACCGGTGCTGACCGCCCATCCCACGGAGGCCAAGCGCGCCTCCGTACTGAGACACCTGCGCGAGCTCTACCTGCTGCTGGTCAAGCGAGAGAACACGGTCTGGACCCCCCTGGAGCGGGACGAGATCCGCGAGGAGATCGTCGCCATGCTGGAGCGGCTCTGGCGCACCGGCGAGATCCACCTGGAGAAGCCGAAGGTCCTGAACGAACTGGCGACCATCATCTACCACCTGCGCGAGATCTTTCCCCAGGTGGTCGCGATCCTGGACAAGAGGATCTGCCGGGCCTGGCGCGAGGCGGGGCTGACCAGGCCCCTGTCGCCGCTCACCGACCGCCTGCCCCGGGTATCCTTCAGCACCTGGGTCGGCGGGGACCGGGACGGCCACCCCCTGGTGACGCCCGAGGTCACCCAGGCCACCCTGAAGGAGCTGAGGCTGAACGCCTTGATGTTGATCCACGGACAGCTCACCACCTTGGGGGGCAGGCTCAGCATCTCCCGGCTGCTGCTTCCCCCGCCCCCCGAACTCACCAGGCGGTTGGAGACACTGGCCGCGCCGACCGGGGCGCTGGGGGCCGAGGCGCTCAAGCGCAACCCGCAGGAGCCCTGGCGCCAGCTGGTGAACCTGATGAAGGCGAAACTTCCCGTCGACGTAACCGGAGGGGAGGAAACCCTGTGCGGCGACGCCGGTTCCCGCTACTGCCGCCCCGCCGAGCTCGAGGAGGACCTGCGCCTGCTCCGCGACACCCTGGTGGCAACGGGCGCCACGCGGCTCGCCGTTGCCGATGTGGTGCCGGTTCTTCGCAGCGTGGAGGTGTTCGGCTTCCACCTGGCCTCGCTGGACATCAGGCAGAACAGCGCCTTCCACGACCAGGCGGTGGAACAGTTGCTGGCCGCGGCAGGGGTGAGCGAGCGCGGCTTTTCCCAGTGGCGGGAACCGGAGCGCCTCGCCTTCCTCGATCGCGAACTCGCCTCGCCTCGCCCCTTCCTGCTCCCGGATGCGAGGCCCGGCAAGGAAGCCGAAAGCGTGATCGGCTGCTACCGCGTCCTGTCGGCCCAGATCCGCGATTACGGCCCCGAGTCGCTGGGCGCGCTCATCGTCAGCATGACCCGCTCCCTTTCCGACCTGCTGGCGGTCTACCTCCTGGCGCGCGAAGCGGGGCTCGTGGTGAGGATCGGTGACGGGCTGGCCTGCCTGCTCCCCGTCGTCCCCCTCTTCGAGACCATCAAGGACCTGGAGGAAAGCCCCCTGATACTGGAACAGTTCCTGGCGCATCCGATGACCCGCCGCACGCACGCGCATCTGTGCGGCGCCGAGCCGGTGCAGCAGGTCATGGTCGGCTACAGCGACAGCAACAAGGACGGCGGGATCATGGCGAGTCTGTGGGGCCTGTACCGCGCCCAGGAAGCGATGCTGGCTGCCGGGCGACGCCAGGGGGTGCGGCTGCGCTTCTTCCACGGCAGGGGGGGAACCATCAGCCGCGGGGCCGGCCCCACCAGCCGCTTCCTGCGCGGCCTTCCGGAAGGGTCGGCCGCAGGCGACCTGCGCCTCACCGAGCAGGGCGAGGTGATCTCCCAGAAGTACTCCAACCCGCTCAACGCCGCCTACCACCTGGAGCTGCTTCTCGCCGGCACCGCCGGGGTCAGCATCCCGCAGCGCGGCGGCCCGGGACCTGGACACCCGCTGGAGCCGGTCATGGACCGCCTCGCCGAGCGCAGCCGTGTGGCCTACCAGCAGCTGCTGGAGAGCGACGGGTTCGCCACCTTCTTCCGGCAGGCAACCCCCATCGATGTCATCGAATCCAGCAGCATCGGTTCCCGTCCGGCACGCCGTACCGCCCAGGCGAGCCTTGCGGACCTGCGGGCCATCCCCTGGGTCTTCAGCTGGAGCCAGGCCCGCTACTTTCTCTCCGGCTGGTACGGCATCGGCTGCGCGCTGGAAGAACTGATGAACCAGGAGCCGGCCCTGTTCGCAGAGCTGGTCCGCAACTGCCAGAGCTGGACGGTGCTGCATTACATCATCAGCAACGCAGCCACCAGTGTCGCCAGCGCCAACCTCGAGATCATGCAGCGCTACGCGGAACTGGTCGGCGACCAGGCGATCCGCGAGCCGATTGTCGGCGCCATCGCCGGCGAGTACCGGCGCACCGTCACCATGCTGGAGGAGATCTACGGCGGTTCACTGGCCGAGCGGCGCGCGGCGGTGCACAGCTCGCTCGCCCGGCGCGAGGAAGCCCTCAAGGTGCTGCATGAGCGCCAGATCGCCCTGCTGCGTCAGTGGCGTCAGGACGGGATGCGCAAGGACAGCGCCATGTCGGGAGGGCTCCTGTTCCGGCTGCTGGAAACGGTGAATGCCATCGCCGCCGGGCTGGGCACCACCGGCTGACCTGCCTGCTGCCCCCCTCCCCTCGGGACAAAACGCACCACCCTCGCCATTTATTCCTCATGATGGTTCCGATGATCCCTTCTTAAGAAATCCGCGTTCACGCCGAAAAGCCGTACATGTTGCGTGACAATACCGGAGCCCGGCAGCCGGCATTATCACGCGCGGAAGGAGCCTTGCCCCATGACCATCAAGTCGAAGTTGATCCTCAACGCCGGTATCGTTCTGCTGGCGGTCGCCGCAGTCTCCCTGGCGAGTTTTCTCAGCATGAGCTCCATCAGGGGAAAACTCTCCTATCTCACCGAGAAAAGCACCCCTTTCCAGCTGCGCACCATGGAGTTCCAGCGAGCCCTGCAAGGGGCCACGGCAGACCTCGTCAAGGTGGCCGCCGCCCGCAACGAGGCGGAGTTCGCCGCGGCAAAGAAAGAGGCGGAAAGAGCGCTCACCGAGGTACAAGGCACGCAGGAGAAACTGGGGGCGATTTCCGGTGAGAAGCTGGAAGCGGCGGCGGAATTCGGCAGCATCGCCCAGGAACTCTATGCCACCATGACGGCCCGCCTGGCCTCGGAGAAGGAATCGGCCCAGGCCCACGCGCTGATCCTGCAAAAAGGGCAGGAAGCGAGTACACGGCTCCAGGACCTCGAAAACAAGGTGAGCGTGCTGCAGCGCTCCAGTTCCTCGGCCTACGCCACCGCCAACGAGGAGGCCGACAAGACCTCCAAGAACATCGCGAGCATCGAGACCCTCAAGGTTTCCCTCAAGGAACTGAAGTTTCTCCTCTACGACATGCAGCGGGCGCCGGACAAAAAGCAGGCCTGGAACCTGTACCAGAGCGCGCTGAAGAAGGTGCAGCAAAACAGCAATATCCGGCACAACAAGCGGATCGGCGGCCAATTCGCCACCTTCACCGCCAAGACGGAGCTGCTGATGAAGACCCTCGCCGAGGGAAGCGACCCCCGCCGGGGCGATGCGCAGCTCAAGGAGGCGCTGGAGGCGCTGAGCGAGGTGGACGACGAGATCGAGGACGAGGTGGACAAGGCGCAACTGCAGGTGGGGAAGATATCGGGCAAACTCCCGGGCTACCTGTCGCGCGCCAACGCCGCGGTCGACGTCCTCTCCATCAACACCGAACTGGTCTCCCTGGGCAAGTCGCTCGAGGGGCTGTCGGGGCGCATGTTCTTCGCCAAGACCCCGGCAGAGCTCGACGCGGTCGCCGCCGAGTTCGATCGGCGCTACGCGCGCCTTCGTCAGGTCGAGAAATCGGTCGCCACACAGCTGAAGGCGGCCGGGGCCCAAACCGAGCTGCGCATCCTGGGGGGCGTGACCGCTTCCCTGGCCGGCATCCGTGACACCGTGTTCGCGCAGGACGGCATCCTGGTCAAGCTGCGCCAGAAGATGCAGTTCCAGGAAAAGGCGGAACGGGGATCGGCCCGGTTGCGGGAGGTGGTGGCCAAGCAGGCGGAGCAGGGGAAAAAGACCGTCTCGACCGCACAGGAGGGGCAGGAACAGGCGATCGGGACCGTGAACCGGACCATACGCTTCAGCATGACCCTTATCCTGATCATCGCGGTCTGCACGGGGCTATTGGGCAACCTGGTCGGCATCTGGATCTTCCGGAGCATCTCCCACCCCATTCAGCAGCTGACCGCCCTGGCGGAACAGGCGGCGGAAGGCAACCTTGCCGTAAGCATCGCCGCAGACCGCAAGGACGAGATAGGGCGCGTCCAGCTTGCCATGGCGCGCATGCTGGCAAGTCTCAGGAACGTGGTGGGAAAGATCGGCGACGCCACCTCCACCCTCGCCAGCAGCTCCGAACAGATGGCCGCCACGGCCGGCGTCCTCGAAGACGGGGCCGCACGCCAGGCGCACCGGGTGGAGGAATCGGCGCTATCCATGTCGCAGATGACCGCCACCACCGTCGACATGGCCCAGAACGCCGCGGCCACCGCGGGGGCCGCGGGCACCATGAAGGAGATCGCGGGCGCCGGCAAGCAGGCGATGCAGCAGACCGCCGAGCAGCTGCAGCAGTTCGCCGGCACCTTTGCCGAAACAGCGGGGATGGTGGAACAGTTGAGCGGGCAGTCCGCCCAGATCTCGGAGATCGGGGTCCTGATCCGCGACATCGCCGACCAGACCAACCTGCTGGCGCTCAACGCCGCCATCGAGGCGGCGCGTGCCGGAGAGCAGGGAAGAGGCTTCGCGGTGGTGGCCGACAACGTGAGGGAGCTCGCCGAGCGGACCGCGGCGGCGACCGCCGAAATCGGCCACACCGTCAAGGCCATGCAGGACAGCGTGAACCGCTCGGTGCGCAAGATGAGCGAGGAACGTGCCGCGGTCGGCACCATCATGAGCCGGGTCCAGGGCACCGAGGAGGCCATAGACCGGATGGCCAGCTACGTGGAACAGGTGCACGAGATGGTCCGGCGCATCGCGGTCGCGACCGAGGAGCAATCCGCGACCAGCGCGGAGGTCGGCCAAAACGTCGACGAGATCGCGGGGCTCACCCGCGAACTGCGCACGGCATGCAGCGGGATCCGGGAATCCTCCGCCGGCCTTTCCTGCCTGGCCGGGGAACTGAAGGGGATGGTGGAGTGGTTCAGGGTCTGACCGGAACCGGTCAGCGGACATGCGAAGGCCCCCTTGCTGATGCCAGGGGGCCTTTTGCATTGCAACTGGTTGGGGAAAAAATCCCCGGGGAGGAGGACCAGCACCTCCTCCCCAGGCAAGGACGGCTGATGCTACGGGTTGGTGGTGATGGGGAACGGAGTAGCGTTCACCCATCCGGAGGAAACGATTGTACCGTTATTGGACATGATCCGGTACCAGTATTGGGTGTTGCGGGAGAGCCCGGTCTGGGTCAGCGTGGTCACCCCGGCATTCACGGTGACGCTGTTCAGCCCCTTGGTGAAGGTCGCGTTGGTGGCTCTCTGGATGGTGAAGCCGGTTTCGTTGCTGGAGAGATCCTGCCAAGCAAGGATCACGCTCCTGCTGTTGCCGCTGTTGGCGCCGTTGGTGGCGGTGAAGCTCCCCGGTGCGGCTGGCTGGGCCGGGAGCAGCACGGTCGGGGACACGGCGTACCCGGAGAGGCCGGCGACGTTCACGGCGGCGACGCGGTAGGTGTAGGTGGTGTCGGCTGCCGACAGGGTCAGGTTGTCGGTGTAGCTCACGTTGCCGGTGTTGCTGCGGGCCGGGAGTGCTGCGATCTGTACGAAAGCCCCTCCGTTCATGGACCGCTCGAGTACGAATCCGGTTTCGGTGACCGCGTTGTCGGTAAAGGTGATGGTGACCTTCGGTCCGGCAACGAGGGTCGCGGTCATGTTGGTCGGGTCAACCGGGGCGCTGCCGGTGAAGAGCGGTGCCGAGGCCGACTGCACGGTCATGCTCGGCATCTGGCCGCCGTAGCCGACGGTGTTCAGCGCCAGTACCTGGTACTCGGCCACCACGTTCGGGTTGTAGATGGCCGGATCCTGCAGCGTCTTCGGTCCGGTGGTGTTGGCCTGGTCCAGCGGAGAGGCGATGGTGCCCACGGTGGTCCAGGTGGTGCCGTTAGTGGTTTTCTTCACCACGAACGAGGTCTCGCTGATGGAGTTGTCGTTGAAGGTCAGGGTGAGCCGCGCCTTGTTGCCGGAGCCGGCGGTGGTGAAGGCCAAGCCGTCAGCAGCTTTAGGCGGCAGCGCCAGGGAGACCGGACGCATCATGTCCATCTCCTCGTGGCTCAGGATGTGGCAATGCCATACGTATTCCCAACCGAAGTTGACCAGCTGGTTCACGATCGGGTTGGTCGGGTTGCCGGAGACGTCGGTGGGCTCGAACATCGCGGTGGAGCCGGCCGGCATCATCGGGTTGAGCATCCTGATGCTGTTCGGGATCTCGAACGGCAGCGTCGGTACGATCGGCCTCAGGGCGACGATGGTGTCCTCCAGCGGGCTGATGCGCACGGTGTCTTTCCAGCCGAGCTCGTTGGCATCCGGCGGGATGATGATGTTGTCCCAGGTCACGCGGTTGATCACCTGCACGTCGTAGAGGTGGAAGTGGATCGGATGGGTATCCACGCCGTTATGGGTGATTTTCCAGATCTGGGTGCCGTCCTGGGTCGAGATCGGGGTGATGTTCAGGTCGCCCTTGGGCAGGTTGGTGCCGTCGATCAGCTCGGTTGCCGGGTTGACGTACGGGTAGAGGATCACGTTCTGTGCGCCCGGGGCTGCCGGAACCGCCTCGAGGCCGATGTTGGCGGTCATCCTGCCGAACTCGTCGAAGGACACGGCGTTCATCTCGTCATGCAGCGCTTTGGGCTGCAGCGGGATCTGGAACTTGGTGGTCGGCGAGAACAGGGTGTTGAAGCCGAACAGGTCGCCGCCCTGGTCGGAGATGCGGGCGAAGCCGTCGCACGACTGGTTGCTGCTGCCCGGGGCGTTGCACCAGCTGGCGGCCGGGAAGTTGGTGCCGTAGGCCGAGTTGTAGGCGGCCTGGCCCACGATGATCGGGTGCTGGCCGGATTCGAAGACACCGGAGCCGTCTGCCTGGTGTGCGAACGCTGCCTGCAGCGAGGCGAGGTCGAAAGGCGCCGGGGTTACCGTCGGGTCGGGCAGCGGGTTGACCCTGATCTGCATCACGGTCCTGGTGTTGGGGCCGTAGCCCGGGATTACGCCGGGGGCGCCGACCGGAGAGAGGTCGGGTGCGCCGGTGTAGTAGTCGTAGCTCGCCACGCGTGCCGGGTAGGCCGCCGGGGCGTCGTTGTACAGGATCAGCGTCTGGCCTGCGTACTTGGAGAAGTCGACGATCACGTCGGCGCGCTCGGCCGGTGCCAGTGCCAGGGAGTGCTGGTCCACGTTACCCACGTCGAAGCGGGTCGGATCGGTGATCCAGGTGATGGGTTGCGGCGGGATCACGGCCGGTGCCGGGAGGAAGCCGCCTTCGCTGCCGATCTGGATCCAGTCCGGACCTTTCGGGGAGAGGGTGGTGTCCGGAGTCGGGAACACGTTCGGGTCGAGCTGCGCCGCGGCGAGTTCGGCGGCCTTGAAGGCCACCTCGGTCCCGCCGATCGGGTTGCCGTCCGCGTTGGGGGCGGTGCTGGCGGTGCTGCTGTCCGCGACGTACATGTGCAGGTTGAAGAAACGGTCGTTGGCGGCGTTCAGGATGCGCAGGCGGTACGCCTTGGGATCGACCGTAGTGTACGGGTAGACGGTGCCGTTGACCACCGGCGTATCGTTGAACTGCTCCATCCCCACCGAGATGTTCGGGGTGCCAGGGATCATCTCAGGCTCGCAGAACGGGTCGGTCTGGTACTGCCAGGTGGTCGGGTCGTTCAGGTTGCACGCAACCGGCAGCGGCGTGGTGAAGGCGGTCGCCGGGTCCATGTTGTAGCGCGGGTTCTTGATCGGCGGGTACATCGGTTTGGCCGGGGGCCAGAACCAGGGGCCGTACATCCAGCGGCCGAAGGCGCTCATGCCGCTTGGGTCGCTCGGGTTCTGCGCCGGCATGTAGACGTGGTGGTACCAGAGGTTGCCGAAACCGCCCCAGCGGTCGGCATCCCAGGTCGGATCCTGATCGTAGAGCTGACCGGTGCGGGCAACCTTGTCCCCCTGCGGTACGAAGGTGCGGTCCTGAATGATGAGCGGGATGGTGCTGTTGCCGTCGGGGATGAGCCCCTTGTCCAGCAGTGCCTGTTCGGCCTGGTCCTGAATGATGTAGCCGGCAGCCTCACCCGCGTACACGTTCAGGCGGGTGATGCCCCAGGCATGGTCGTGGTAGAACATGAGACGAGCGCTCTGCTGGTTGGTGTAGAAGAAGGTGATGGCGCCGGGACCCGGATCAGGCATGTCGGGAACGTTCTTCACGCTCACGCCGGCAGGCCAGGGGGTCATCTCGTCTTTGGGGGTGGTCCACTGGTGCGGCGTACCGTCGCTGATCCAGGGGGTCACGCCGCCGTGCAGGTGCAGGGTAGCCCTGTTGTCCTTGAAGCACATGTCGGACTTGGGGTTGGCGGTGCACATGGGGTTGCGCACATCGTCGGTTACCGTACCGGCGTCCATCGGCGTCATCATCGACATCGGCCCCATGCCGGACCCCATCATGGTGGAGTCGACCGGGAGGAACAGGTCGCCGCCCGCGTTGTTGGGGAGCAGGTTGCGGAACAGTATCCTGACCGGACGGTCCTTTTGGGCCACGATGACCGGTCCGAGGTAGTTGGGCGGGGTCACGCCGGTGTAGCCGGCGATGGCTGCCGTGCTGCCATCGACCATCGCGTTAGTGAGGGGAAGCTGCTGGCCGGGGACCACCGAGGTGGAAAGCTGTACGTAGCCGCGCAGCAGGGTCGGCGGCAGGTCGGAGTGCATCTTCTGGCGGTACTGCACGAGGCCTATCTCGTAGTAGTCCGCTCCCGGGTAGGTGGTGGTGTCCGCGACCGCGACCGGGAGGTACTGCCCCAGGTCGTTCGCGTTGGTCTCGCCCAGGCCGGGGAGTTTGTTCACGAACTTCTTGATGCCGCCGGAGACCGCACCGGTAACCGGGTCGACCGTCGGCAGCGGGCTCAGCGCCCAGTTGGGAGCCGGTCCGAAGTAATGAGGGACTTTCGTTTCATCGATGGCCTGTGCCGGTGGGGGAGCCAGTCCCCACAGCGTGATCACCAGCGTTGCCAGGCACGCTACCAATGTTGTTCTCAGCCTGTCCATAACTTCCTCCTTTTTACATATCAAGGTCGTTTCTTTGCTGGCTTACTTCTTCATCGCCTGATGTCTTTTGGCATGCCCTTTCTTTTCCAATTCCTGCATCTTCTTGCTTCGTTCCATCTTGTTTTGCGCTACCTTCTTGGCATTCTGGATGCCCTTTCCTGTCTTTGGAGCCGTTCCCTTCCCGGCCGGAGCAGCATTCGCGGCTACCGTCAACGCCAGGGTCAGTATCAACCCCGCTGTCATCGTCATTAATCGCCTCATAACCGTTTCCTCCTTTACGCCCAGTAGTTTTCACGTCACCCATTTTCTATTACAGGTCAAGTCCGCTTTTGGTCGAACCAATGCCCAGGTAATTACAGGGACCGTGCCAGAAGTCACAAATTATTTTCATCCAAACAATCAAACACTTACACCCCACGACAGAGTTGGCGCCGATAGTGACGGGTGTCGCGAATTGATGGTTCCACTGGGGCGGATGTGAGCGCCGCGCCGCTCCAGTCATGGATTTCCGGGTACTGTTTACATTTAGAGACAGGTGGAGGTTTTTTCGCACCCCTCACAACAAGGGGTGATGCCGGAAGAGAACTTCATTGAAACTTTGTCGGGATGGAATGTCGGTTATGCTCAGGATTTTTGAACAGTGTGAGTTTCTTCTTCACTTTAGAGAAAGGGGAGGTTACTATGGCCACGATAAATACAAGAAATGATTACAGTACTTGGCAGTATCGTGCCAACAGCCACACAAAGCGAGCAGCAACATTCAATACGGAGGAGGGAGCATGAGAAAGAGGTTAGTAGCTCTGGGATTGGCGGCTATCGCCGTCATGTCTGTTTGTGGATGCGCGATTACAACGGACACCATCGCGTTGAAGTACCAGCCGCAGTCGGGGGTGACCGCGCTTCAGGGCGCCCAGTCGGTGGTGGTGGACGTGAAGGTAAAAGACAGCCGGCTCATCCAGGACAAGGTCAGCTGCAAGAAGAACGGTTTCGGCATGGAAATGGCGCGCATCGTACCGGCCGAAGACGTAAGCGTCACGTTCCAGAAGGCTCTGGAGCAGGAACTGAAGGCGCGCGGCTTTGCCATCCGCCCCGACGCCGTTGTCACCGTCGATGCCGAGTTGAACAAGTTCTACAGCGACTTCAAGATGGGCTTCGTCTCCGTGGACGCCATCGCCGAGTGCAGCCTCGGTATCACCGTCAAAGGGAAGAAGGGGAACCTACTCTTCTCTCGCCAGTACATGACTGAGGGAGCCGAGCGCAACGGCATGATCGCCGGTGGAGACAATGCGCGGCTCGCCCTTGAGCAAGCCCTCGCCCAGGGGATGCAGAAACTCTTCGCCGATCCCGGCTTTATCGCTGCCCTGCTGGATGCCTCCAAAAGCTGAGGTTCCCCGCAGGATAGCGCTGTGAACCGTCCGATGTAAAAAAAACCATTGGCCACGGAGACTGTCTGAGTAAATCAGACGCCCTGTAGCCGATGGTTTTGTTTTTCCTTCTAAAGGTTTTCTCCTCCGTTTTCAGACTTTGAATTCCCTGAACCGCTGCACCGCCTCGGGGATGGTCTCCTCCCTGATGTTCCCGAAGGCGAGCCTCAGGTACCCCTCCAGACCCGGACCGAACACCTCGCCGGGCAAAAGCAGCATCGCCGATTCCTCGACCAGCCGCTTCGCCACCTCCCGTCCGGTCTTACCGGCACAGGGATGCGCCACCCACCCGAAGAAGGGACCGCTCGCCACCAGTCGGAAGGGATTCCCCGGCTTGACCATCTCCGCCCGGAACACCTCGTGGCGCCGCTCCATCATGACCCGGTTTTGCGCCACCCAATCAGAAAGGTGCTCGAAACCGTACCGCACCGCGTGCTGGGTGACCCGGGGCTGGCACACCGCCATGGTGTCCTGGGCCTTCAGGGCGTGCTCGATGAACCTCTGCGAAGCGGCCAGCATCCCGGCACGGTAGCCGGTGAGCGCGAAGGTCTTGCCGAAGGAGGCGATGTGCACGAAATGGTCGCCCCAGGAGGGCTCCCGGAACAGGTCGTGGGGGCGGACGCCGCCGGTGATGAAACTGTTGTAGGTCTCGTCCAGCACCAGCGCCACGTTGCGCCGCCGCGCCAGTTGATGGAGCTCCTCGATCGTCTCCGGCGGGGTCACCGCTCCGGTCGGGTTGCTGGGGGTGACCAGGAGGATGGCCCGGGTCTTCTCGGTGATGAGGCCGGCGATGACGGCAGGGTCGGGAAGACCTCCGTTTGATTCGTCGAAGGGGGCGAAGACGCAGCGGATCCCCAGGACGGCGAGCGCCATGGGGTGGTCGAAGTAGGCGGGGAGCTGCACGATGACCTCGTCACCGGCGCGGCACAGGGTGACCATGGCGAGCCACAGCGCCTGGCTTGCCCCGATGGTGAGGCAGATCTGTGAGGGGTCGATGCAGGCGTCGTAGAGGCGCCGGTAGCCGCAACAGATCGCCTCGCGCACCTCGGCAAGCCCCTCGTCGATGCTGTAGCGCGAGGTGAGCGGGTCGCGCATCACCTGTTCCAAGTGGTCGATCAGCTCGGGCGGGGGGGGATAATCGGGGATCGCCTGGCACAGGTCGATCAGGTCAAGCGTGGTGTTGGCGGCCGCGAGCCACCCCTTCACCTCCGAGATCGGCGGCGGGTGGACCCTCTCTATCAGTTCCGAAACGGGAAACTTCATACTCTCCCCCCTTCATGAGCAAGGCGGCTCTTGCCGCACGCCTTTTAATACAACTCTTGAAAAGCCGCGGCAACACTTTTTAGCGCAACACCTTAAACCATTGGCCCCGGAGAAAATCTGAGGAAATCGGAGCGAAGCGAAAAGCAAGACGCTGGTTTAACCCATAAAGCTGTTGCCTCTTTGTTTTTCTCAGATGTTCTCAGACGTTCTCCGTGGCCGATGGTTTTGGGTTTGTAGACACGTAAACAACAAATAATGTTAGAACCCGGCCAGGGAGGTAAAGTTCAAAGCAAAGCTGGCGATAAGCCTCAACAAGTGGGTAACGTCCCGAGTTACCACGGAAAAATCGTCACGGAGGTTTTTGATGCTTGGCAACCTGAAGATAGGCACCCGCCTGTTCATTCTGTTCAACACCGTGCTTCTGTTCATCGTGCTGATCGGCGCAGCGACCTACTGGGGCATGAGCAGGATGCAGTTCCACCTGAGCGATCTGACCAGCAACCGCGGCACCTTGCAGGACAACTCGCAACTGGCGTTGGCCCGCATCAACATGATGCGTCGCTACGAGAAGGACTTCTTCCTGAACATGGGTGACCCCGCCAAAATGGCGGGGTACCGGAAGAAATGGGATGACACCCTGGAAAAGCTGAACGGATCGGTGGATTCGTCGCAAAAACTCGTCTCCGCCCCGGGCTACAGCAGCGCCGCGCGCGACCGCGAGTGCCTGGCCGCCATGCGCCGGGAAATCGACGCCTACGCAGCGGGATTCCGAAAGGTTGCCGGACGCGTCGTGGCAGGAGAGATCACCACCCCCCAGGACGCCAACAAGGCGATGGAAGAATACAAGGCGCCCACCCACGATTCGGAACGGCTCAGCAGCACCTTCGCCGAGAGCATGGACAAGGAGATGACCGCGAGCACGGAGCAGGCAGTATCCGTCAGCCATCGCCTGAAAATCAGCATCCTGCTCTTTTGCAGTGCCGCCGCCTTCGTGGCGTGGCTGCTGGGTTACCTGGGGGCACGCTCCGTCACCAAGCCGCTCGCGAAGCTGGTTGCCGTGGCCCAAAGCATCGCCCGCGGCGATCTCGGATGTGAGGTCGTGGTGACCTCGCGCGACGAGACCGGCGAACTGACCGCCGCGATACAGACCATGGCGCAGAACCTGCGCCGCATCATGGGAGAGGTTGCCGACCACGCATCGCAGGTGGCTGCGGCTGCGGTCCAGATGCACGGCACCGCGGAACATATAGCGGGCGGGGCCGAGCGGGTGGCCGTGCAAACGGGAGGGGTCGCCAGCGCCGGCGAGGAGATGTCGGCCACCTCCAGCGAAATCGCCTCCAACTCGCAGATGGCGGCGGAGGGAGCCCACAACGCCGCCGAGTCGGCCCGCTGCGGCGCCGCAGTCGTCGAGAAGACGGTGACGGTGATGGCGCAGATCGCGGCGAAGGTGCAGGAGAGCGCAAGGACCGTGGAAAGCCTCGGGCAGCGCTCGGACCAGATCGGCGCCATCATCGGCACCATCGAGGATATCGCCGATCAGACCAACCTCCTGGCCCTCAACGCCGCCATCGAGGCGGCGCGAGCCGGCGACCAGGGGCGCGGCTTCGCCGTGGTGGCGGACGAGGTGCGGGCTCTCGCGGAGCGTACCACGAAGGCGACCCACGAGACCGGCGAGATGATCAAGGCGATTCAGCGCGAAACCAGGGAAGCGGTGGAGGCGATGGAGCAGGGGGTGCGGCAGGTGGAGGCGGGGACCTCGGAGGCGTCGGAGTCGGGGGGCGCCCTGCGCGAGATCCTGGAGCAGGTGAGCTCGGTGGCGCTGCAGGTGCAGCAGATCGCCGTCGCGGCCGAGGAGCAGAGCGCTACCAACGAAGAGATCGCCGACCGGATGCAGCAGATCACCCTGGTGGTGCAGGAAACGTCACAGGGAGCCCAGGACTCGGTGCATGCGGCGGCGCAGTTGAGCCGCAACGCCGAGCAACTGCAGCAGCTGGTGGGCCAGTTCCGGCTGTAAATCCTCAAGGCCCAAAAACAAAACCATTGGCCACGGAGAAAATCGGAGGAAATCGGAGCAAGACAAAGACAATGCTTTTGGTTAAACCCAAAAACTTGCCTCTTTGCCTTGCTCAGATGTCTCGGGAGTTCTCCTTGCCAATGGTTTTGTCGTTAAGGCCTCGGGTTTTCTCCGAAGTTCTCAGATTTGCTCCGTGGCCAGTGGTCTTAGCTTTTAATGCTCCTGCGGCGGCGAGGTGAGGTACTGCTCGAACTGCCGCTTGTCCTGGCAGCAGCGGTAGGCTTCCTCGGGCGAGACGCGCTTGGTCTTCAAGAGGTCCAGGATGTGCTGGTCCATGAGCTGCATGCCGTCCTTCCTTCCGGTCTGCATGATGGAGGGGATCTGGAAGGTCTTCCCCTCGCGGATCAGGTTGCCGATGGCGGGATTCCACACCATGATCTCCTGGGCCGCGGCGCGCCCCTTGCCGTCGGCCGTCTTCAAAAGCTGCTGACAGACCACCCCCTTGAGCGACTCGGAAAGGATGGCGCGCACCTGCTCCTGGGCGTCCTTGGGAAAGACATCGATGATGCGGTCCACCGTCTTGGCCGCCGAGCTCGTGTGCAGGGTGCCGAAGACGAGGTGGCCGGTCTCGGCGGCGCTCATGGCGAGGCTGATGGTCTCCAGGTCTCGCATCTCGCCCACCAGGATCACGTCCGGGTCCTCCCTCAAGGCCGCCCTGAGGGCGGCGGAAAAGCTCTCGGAATGCTCGCCGATCTGGCGCTGGTTGAACAGCGACATCTTGTTCTCGTGGATGAACTCCAGCGGGTCCTCGAGGGTCAGGATGTGCTCGCGCCGGGTGCTGTTGATCAGGTCGATCATGGCCGCGAGCGTGGTCGACTTGCCGCTCCCCGTCGGGCCGGTAACCAGCACCATCCCCTTCCTGAGCTTGGTCATGTTGCGGATCCCCTCGGGAAGGCCAAGGTCGTCGGCCGACAGGATCTTGCTCGGGATGATGCGGAACACCGCCGCGATGCCGCGGTGCTGCATCATGTAGTTGCCGCGGAAACGGGCCAGGCCCGGCACCGAGTAGGCGAAGTCGAGGTCGTGCTTCTCCTCGAAGTACTCGCGCTGCTTCGGGGTCAGTATCTCGTACAGGATCGCCTTCAGCTCCTCGTGCGTCAGAGTCTTGAAGTTCTGGCGCTCCATCTCGCCGCGCAGCCGGAAGATCGGGGGGGAGCCCGCAGAGAGGTGCAAGTCGGAAGCCCCGGCGTCGTTTAGCAGCTTGAACAGCGCATCAATCCTTGCCATGTCTTTTCTCCGTCACAGTAGTATGGAAGCGACGTACTCGCCCGGGGTGATCTCGCCCCGCTCCAGCAGTTCCGCCCCTTCCTCCGCAATGCCGCGGAAACCGCTCTCCCTGAGGTAGCGGACCACTTCGTCGCTGTTGCGGATCATCTCCAAAGCCTCCAGCAGGTCCTTGTCGAACCGGATCACGTCGAGGAGGTATTTCTTGCCGCGGTAACCGGTCTGCTCGCAGGCGGGGCAGCCGGCCGGGCGGAAATAGCCGCGCTCGCCGGCGGCGAGCCTGAGCGCCGCCAGCTCCCCGGGGGCCGGGGTGTAGCGCTCCTTGCACTCGGGGCACAAAAGGAGCACGCAGCGGCTGGAAACCACCCCCCTGACGTGCGTGGGGATCAGGTAGTTCTTCTGGATGAGGTAGATGAGCTGCTTCAGCACCTCCCCCTTGCTCGCCTGCGACATCCCCGCCACCACCAGCTTGCCGCGCATCACGGCCTTGCTCGCGGCGATGAAGGTACGCAGGTCGGTCACGTCCTCGATCACCAGGGTGTCGGGGTCGTGCTCCATGGCGGCGCCGATAACGGCGGCGCTGTCGTCGGCACTGCAGCGGACGCTGGCCAGGCGGGGGAACCGGCTCCTGCCGCGTCCCAGCCGGTCCCCGATGAGCAGCACGGTACGGTCGGCGTGGTCGCAGGAATCGAGAAACAGGTCGATGAGCCGGCTGCGCTCTTCGGCTGACCGGCCGGCGAAGAGGATCAGCCCCTCCCTCGCCGCGGTGAGCCCCTTCAGGTCGTCGTGCTGGCGCGGGGTGAGCCCCAGGTCGTCCATGGTGTTCAACTGGGGCGCTACGGTGTGCAGCCTGAGCGTCACGTAGTCGCCGCCGTCGCCGGCCAGAAGAAGCGCCTGGAACGGGATCTTCTTCCCCTGCCAGAGGAATTTCATCACCCCGTTGGCCGCCCCTTCCCCCTCGGCCGGCAGTCCCGACAGGCGCCGGATGCGCTCGGTCAGGCGGGCGTAGTGGGTGATGGCGAGCCTCCCGAGCTCCGTGCACTTGTGGCCGCTGCGCGCGACGATGCGCACCTGGTCCCCCAGGGGCTGCAGGGCGACAGCGGCGAACTTTTGCTGCACCACGCGCAGCAGCAGGTGGTTCAGGAGCATGGCACCGGTGAGGTCGGCGTTCACCGCCGCCAGGATGTTGGCGCTGAACTGCCCCGAGGTGAACCCGAGCTCCGGGTGGGTGACGTCCGGGCCGTACAGGATCTCGTGCATCTCCCGGATCTCACGGATGAGGCCCACGGAGATGTTGATGTGGCAGCCGGAGACGCGGGAGAGCTCCTCGATCGCTTCCTTGTTGAGCGGGTCGGCCATGGCCACCGACAGTTCCGTGCCGATGAGAACCACGGGGCAGAGGCTGTGGCGCCTGGCCAGCTGGGCGGGGACCTTCTCCACCGCGGCGGGGTCGATGTTTTCCTTCTTGAGGCGTACGTAGGGGATGTTCAGCTGGTTGGCGAGCGCCCAGTCGATGTCCTCCTGGGTGACCACCCCCATCCGGACCAGCGCCTCGCCGACCCGGCATCCCGAGGCCTTCTGCGCCTCGAGGGCGGCCCTCAACTCGTGCTCGGTGATGATCTGGGATTTGAAGAGAACCTCACCGATGGACCCTTCCTTGACAAGCCCGTTCATTGCATGACCTCCAGGATGGTGCAGATGGCGATGCCAGGGGGAACTGTACCCGAAAACAAAACAACTGACAATGACAATGGAGCAGACAAATCAATTGACAATTGACAATGGACAATTGACAATGGCGGGGCTCAATCGACACGGACCGTCGACCATTGAGCGAAGCCGACGCGGCTGGACCAGTGTCAGCTGACACTACTACCCCGGACGTGATACCTCGGCAAGCAGAACCTCAACGCAGATCCATTCCCGCCTATCTGTCAGTCGCGTTGCAAGTAACTGCCATCATTACTGAAAAAGACCACGCATTGTCAATTGCCAATTGTCAATTGTCAATTGAATTAAGGAGTTTTGCATGCAAAGAAAAGCCATCGCCCTGCTCTCGGGCGGACTCGATTCCACCCTCGCCGTCAAGGTGCTCCTGGAACAGGGGATCGCCGTGGAGGCGCTCAACTTCACCTCCCCCTTCTGCACCTGCACCGGCAAGAACGCCGGCTGCAAATCGGAGGCGGTGCGGGTGGCCGAGGAATTCAAGATCCCCATCAAGGTGATGAACAAGGGGGCCGACTACCTGGAGATCATCAGGAACCCCAAGCACGGCTACGGCAAGGGGATGAACCCCTGCATCGACTGCCGCATCTATCTCTTGCAAAGGGCCAAGGAGTACATGAAGGAGTCCGGTGCCGACTTCGTGATCACCGGCGAGGTGCTGGGCCAGCGCCCGATGAGCCAGCGCCGCGACACCCTGCGCATCATCGAGCGGGAGAGCGGCCTGGAAGGGCTTTTGCTGCGCCCCCTCTCCGCGAAACATTTCCCCCCCACCATCCCGGAACAGCAAGGATGGGTGGACCGCGACAAGCTCCTCTCCATCTCGGGGCGCTCCCGCAAGGAGCAGTTCGAACTGGCCGAGGAGCTGGACGTGAAGAACTACCCCTGCCCTGCCGGCGGCTGCCTGTTGACCGAACTCTCCTTCGTGGGGAAGATCCGCGACGTGTTCGACCACTCGGACCAGCTGAACCTGAGGGACTTCCGGATGCTGAAGCTCGGCAGGCATTTCAGGATCGGGCGCCGCACCAAGGTCGTCATGGGGAGAAACGAGGCAGAGAACGAACTGCTGGAGCGGGCCATCCAGGCCGGCGAGGCGGCCCTGCGCTGGAAGGACGGCAAGAGTCCCCTGGCGGCAGTCATGGGCGAGAGCTCGCCGGAACTTCTGGAGCGTGCCGCCCAGATCCTGTTGCGTTACACCAAGGCCGAGCCGGGCGCCGCGGCGACCATCGCCGTGACCTGCGACGGAGCCGAGACCGAATTCGACACCACCAACGCCCTGGACGAGGCCGCCGTCGAGGCCCTCAGGCTGTAACCCCTTCCTGTACGCCGCTTCCCTCACCCCCAGCCGGGTGATGGAAGCGGTACGCGTTCTTCCCTTCCTGCTTGGCGCGGTACATGGCGCCGTCCGCTGCGCGCACCATCCCGTCCAGCTCGTCTCCGCATTCCGGGTAGATGCAGACCCCGATGCTCACCCCGACGCCGGCCTGCGTCCCCTCGACCCGGAAGGGGCGGGCGAAGGCCTGGATGATCCTCTCCGCCACCAACGCCGCGTCCTGCTGCTCCGCCATCTTGGTCAGGATGATGGTGAACTCGTCTCCCCCCATGCGCGCCACCATGTCGCAGGCACGCACGCAGTCCTTGAGCCGCTGCCCGGCCTCCATGAGTACGGCGTCCCCGGCGGCATGACCGAAGCGGTCGTTGATCTCCTTGAAGCAGTCCAGATCGAGGTACATGAGCGCCATGGCGTGCCGGTAGCGCTTGGCCTCGGAGAGCGCGTGCCTCAGCCGGTCGAAGAAGAGCACCCGGTTCGGCAGCGACGTGAGCGAGTCGTAGTGGGCCAGCGATTCCAGCCGCGCCTTGGCGAGCTTGCGCTCGGTGATGTCGCGGAAGATGACCTGCAGCGCCCGCTCGCCACGGTAGACGAAGGGCCCCACCCCCAGCTCCACCTCGACGCTGGTCCGGTCGTTACGCAACAGCCGCTCTTCGATCCAGGGCGCGCTGGCGTCCCCCTGCTCCGCGTACATCACCTGTTCCAGGAAAAGCTGCGCCGATTCCCGTTCGATGAACTCCAGCATCTCCCGTCCCATGAGCTGGTCCGGCGACTGGCACCCGATCAGGTCGCTCCCGGCGGGGTTTATGAAGACGAAGCGGCGCTCGACCAGGATGGCGATGCCGTCCAGCGACAGTTCCACCAGACGCCGGAAGCGCTCCTCGCTCTCCCCGATCGCCGCCACCATGTTGGTGAGCCGCTCCTCGGTCTTGGCCTTGACGGTCACGTCCTGCAGGGTCTGGATGGCGGCCACCACGTTCCCCTCGCTGTCCCTGATGGGTGCCGCGTCGAAGCAGAGGTAACGCTGCTTCCCCTTGAGCCGGTACCACCCTTCCGCACGCAGCCCCTCCGGGATCAGCTCCGAATCGGCGTAGCAGCTGTACAGGTCCGCCATATCCTGCAGGGTCCCGTCCACGACGACGTCGGCCAGCATCCGGCGCTTTTCCGGATAGAAAGCGCGCCACGCCTCCGCCCGCCCCACCTGGTCGTCGGCGCCGACACCGGTCAGCTCCTCGATCGCCTTGTTCCAGGCGATGACCCGGTGCTCGGCATCGATGACGAAACAGGGGAGCGCGCTGTGCTGCAGCAGCTGCACGGCGAAGCTCTTCTCGCGCTCGAGGCGGCGCCTCTGGCCGGTCAGTTCCTGCATCATCGCGTTGAACGCCTGCACCAGCTCGCCGATCTCGTCCCGGCTCGGCACCGGCATCGGTTCGAAGGAGGTCCCCCCTTTCATGCCGCGCACCCTGGCGGCGAAGGCGAGCAGGGGGGAGGTCAGGCGCCCTACGAAGAGCCAGACGAAGATCAAAGCGACGGGAAGGAGGGCGGCCAGGCTGTACAGCACCAGCGACCGGGCCCGGTAGATGGGCTCGTACGCCTCGACCAGCGGCCGCTCCGCCGCCAGGATCCACCCGGTGGACTGCAATCTCTTGAAGGAATAGATGCCGGCGACGCCGGAGGGGCCGACCATCTCCCCGCTCCCCTCGTAGCCGCCGATGACACGGTCCAGGAGCTCCTGTTTGCCCGGGGGAGGAAGCGGGAATGCCAGCCGGTCCCGGTTCGGGTGCACGATCATGTGCCGCTGCTCGTTGAAGAGGAAGAAGTTGCCGCCGTCACCGACCTTGAGGTGCCCCAGCCGGCTCAGGAAGTTTTCCTCGGCGAGCTCCACCCTGCCGCCGAGCACGCCGATGATGTTGCCGTCGGTACCCAGAACCGGTGCGGTGAACACCACCAGGAGCCTCCCCCGCGCCGAGATCAGCGGCTCCGAGATGAAAGGTTTGGCCGACCCGAGGGTGCGGGTGATGTATTCGCGGCTGGAGAAATCCTTGCCGATGAACAGGGTCTGCCCCGGTGCCGAGGCGAGCAGGATCCCTTCGGGAGAATAGAAGCCGGTGCCGTCGCTGAAGACCTGGTGCAGATCGAGGCGGGAGTCGAGGAAGTGCTGCAGGCGCTGGGGGTCGGTAACCAGAGAGGGGGGGATGCTCATCGCCACCGCGACCAGCTCCCGCTGCGCGGAGGCGATACGGTCGTCCAGGTCCGCGGCCATGGCGGTCACCACGGAATACTGGCGGCTGGACATGCTGGCCTTGAACTCCTTGATGAAGAACATGAGTCCCAGACCGGCGACCCCGGTGCTCACGATCCCGATCAGGAGGAAGACCACCATGGCCAGCTTTATTTTGAGGCTGAACCTGGGCATCGATCGTTTCTCGATGTTAATCGTTGTGGGTGGCGTAGATGGTCGCGAAATCGTCGGCCACCGCCGCGAAGGCCTCCAGTACCTGTGGATCGAAATGACCGGGCATGGTCCTGCCATCCCCCTTGGTGATGATCTCCACGGTCCTCTCGTGATCCAGGGCGGGCTTGTAGACCCTCCTGCTTCTGAGGGCGTCGTACTGGTCCACCAGCATGACGATGCGCCCTTCCATGGGGGTCGCGTCCCCCACCAGGCCGCGCGGGTAGCCGCCGCCGTCCCAGCGCTCGTGGTGGGTATTGGCGATGGAGGCGGCCATCTGCAGCACCAGGTGTCCGGAACCGGCCAGGATCTTACCGCCGATGGTGGTGTGGCTCTTCATGATGCCGAACTCCTCCGGGGTGAGCGGCCCCGCCTTCAGGAGGATGGCGTCCGGGATGCCGATCTTGCCGACGTCGTGCATGGGCGAGGACATGGCGATGCCGTCCACGAACTCGCGCGGCATCTCCAGCTGTTCGGCCAGCCGCTTGGCATAGAGCCCGATGCGGGCGATGTGCTTGCCGGTATCCTCGTCCCTCAGTTCGGCCGCGGCCGTCAGCCTCTCGATGGTTTCCCGGCTCATGCTGCGCATCTGCACCAGCGCCTCGCCCAGTTCCCGGGTCCGGTCCAGCACCTGGCGCTCCAGCTCCGCCTTGTAGTTCTTCTCCACCAGCAGAAGCCTCTGGTAGTTGATCCCCTTTTCCACCGCGTAGATCAGGTAGGGGGTCTTGAACGGCTTGATGATGAAGTCGAACGCGCCCTTCTTGATGGCCGACACCGCCATCTCCAGTTCCGCGTACGCCGTCATGAGTATCACCGGGATGTCCTTGTCGAAGTCGTGGATCTGCTCCAGGAGCTCGATGCCGGACATCTGCGGCATGTTCACGTCGGTCAGCACGACATCGGGAGGCGACTGGCGCAAAAGCTCCAGTGCATCCATCCCGTTCGAGCAGGGGTGCACCTCGAAGCCGCTCACAGAGAGGAGCAAAGCGACGCTTTCCAAGACATAAGGGTCGTCATCTACGAGGATGATGCGGCCTGATATAGCTGTTTCCATCACAGTTCTCCACTAGCTGGGGACGCTGAATCATCTTCTTGGTAGTTTCGGCAGATTTAATGGGAACTTGAGGGGGAGAATTCTAAGACAGGGCTAAGGGGGAGGCGGGGGATGGGAGTGATGGGAGTGATGGGAGTCGTGAGTGCCGGAGATGACTGGGCGGCTGAAGGGGACTGGCTCCGCAGGTGCCTGTCCCCCTCGTCCAGGGAGCGCAGGTGCTGCCCCCTCCCCCGGATGGGGAGGGGGAAAGCTCTTGTTCCTGCTCCTGCGCTTGCCCCCCTCCCGACCTCCCCCCTCCGGGGGGAGGAGCTGCTACGGCTTGTCCTGCAGCGCGGGGGCTTCCTTGGGCGCGGCGCCGCTGTCGGGCGCTTTCTCGGGTGCCGCTTCGGTGCCTGCGGGCTGCTCGACCGGCGCTCCCGCGGCGGGTGCGGCGGGGCCCTGCTCAGGCTGGGCGCCCAGCCCCTGCGGCACCGTGGCGCTGGTGCGGTTCGCCATGACCTCGACCTGCTTGATGCTCTCGTCGACCTTCCTCTGCATCCGCCCGATGTTGGGCATCTCGGCCAGCGCCGCCTGGTACTCGCCGGAGGAGAGCACCCCCTTGTTCGCCAAAAGCCTCAGGATCATGTTGGAGCGCTTGAGCACCTTGTCCAGGTTCTTGTACGGGTTGTAGGCGACCCGCGGCCCCGGCAGCATGGCGGCCAGGAAGGCGCACTCGCGCGGGGTGAGCGCGGCCGGCGACTTGCCGAAGTAGTAGCGCGCCCCGTGACCGATGCCGTGCACCATGGGCCCCAGTTCGATCACGTTCAGGTAGAGCTCGATGATGCGCCCCTTGGTCAGCTCCTGCTCCATCCGCTTGGCCAGGTAGACTTCCTTGGCCTTGCGGGTCAGGGTCTTCTCCCGGGACAGGAACAGGTTCTTGGCCACCTGCTGGGTGATGGTGGAGGCGCCGCGGGCGAAGCTCTGCTTCTCCAGGTCGTACTTGATCGCCTCCTTGATCGCCTTCACGTCGATCCCCTCGTGCTTGTAGAAGGAGGCATCCTCGGCCAGGATCACCGCCCACTTCATCTCGGACGGGATCTGGGAGAGAGGCGCCCAGTAGCGGTTCTTGGGACCGACCACCAGCGGGTGGTAGTTCCCCTGCCAGTCCTTGACCTGGATGGTCATGTTGGTCTTTTTGTCCTTGAGCGCGGTGACCGGCGGCAGGAAAAAGAGCGATACGGTGACATAGACCGCGTAGATGGCAAAGAGGCCGGCGCCCCAGAGCAGGTATTTCTTCCATTTCATATCAGCATTTCCTTTCGTACATTCCCTGCGCCTGACTTACTTTTTTACCAAGCCCGTCTGCGCCATCTGCGCCGCCATGACCAGGGCGGCCTTCATGCTGGCGGTGCTCGCCTTGCCGGTCCCGGCGAGGTCATAGGCCGTGCCGTGGTCGACGGAGGTGCGGATGATGGGGAGGCCGAGGGTGACGTTGACCCCGTCGTCGAAGTGCAAAAGCTTGAGCGGGATGAGCCCCTGGTCGTGGTACATGCAGACCACGGCATCGTAGCCCCCCTGCGCCGCGAAGTGGAACAGGGTGTCGGCGGAGAGCGGTCCCACCGCGTCGATCCCCTCTTCCCGCGCCGCGGCCACGGCCGGTGCGATGATGCGGCTCTCCTCGTCGCCGAACATCCCCCCCTCGCCGCAGTGCGGGTTGAGCGCCAGGACGGCCAGGCGCGGCGAGTTGCAGAACCAGCGCGACAGCGACTCGTTGGTGATCCTGATGGTGGAGAGGACCCGGTCGAAGGTGACCAGTTCGGGGACGCGGGCGAGCGCCTCGTGGATGGTGACCAGGGTGACCCGGAGCCGGTCTCCGGCCAGCATCATCACCACTTCGTGCCCGCCGGTCAGCTCGGCCAGGAGCTCCGTGTGCCCCGGGAAGTGGTGTCCCGCGCTGTTCAGCGACTCCTTGTTGATAGGGGCGGTGGCCATGGCAGCCGCGGTCCCCTCCATGCAGAGTCTCGCCGCCTCGCAGATGTAGCGGTAGCAGGCGTCGCCTCCCGCCGGGCTCGGTTTGCCGTAGACCATGTCTTCGGGCTGGAGGGCGGAGAGCTCGCGCAGGTAGAGGGTTCCCCGAGCCGGGTCGGTGGGGGGGATGAGGTCCGGCGCCGAGACGATGGAGAGGCCGGCACCCGCCACGGCGATGCCGCGCTCGATGGCACCCCGGTCGCCCAGGACCAGCGGCCGGCAAACCTCGGTGACGGCGGAATCGGCCAGCGCCGCGGCGATGATCTCCGGCCCGATGCCGGAAGGATCACCCATGGTGACGGCTATGATCGGTTTTTCCAAGGGAACTCCTTCAGCTGCTGCAATAAAGCTCTCGGATGGTTCAGGCCCGCTCAAGACCGGCGAAACGTACCAGGAGCTTCTTGGGTCCGCCCAGGGAGTTGAACCAGACGATCACCTTCTGGTTGTCCCCCTCCCCTTCGATCTTCCTGATGGTGCCGGGGCCGAACTGGGCGTGGCGCACCTTCATCCCCACCCAGATGCCGTCGTCCTCGTCGTCGGGGACCATGCGCACCTCGTTGTCCTCGAATTCCGGCTCGATCTCCTCCTCGAAGAGCGAGGCGAGGTTGTGGGAGGACGATGAGAAGTCGCGGGAGGGCTCGGGGCGCTGCCAGAGGTCGCCGCTGTCCAACAGCTCCCTCGGGATGTCGGCGATGAACCGGGCCGGTGCATTCATCTGCTCCTGGCCGAAGATGTGGCGCCGGCGCACGTTCAAGAGGAACAGGCGCTTCTTGGCGCGGGTCATCCCCACGTAGCAGAGCCTTCTCTCCTCCTCCATCTGCTCCGGGTTCTCCAGGGCGCGCACGTGGGGGAAAAGTTTCTCCTCCATGCCGATCATGAAGACCAGCTGGAATTCCAGCCCCTTGGCCGAGTGCAGGGTCATCAGCGTGGCTGAGGACTTCTTCCCCTCCCCCTCGTGCTCCAGGTCGGAGACCAGCGCCACCCGCTCCAGGAAGTCGGCCAAGCCGTGCTCGCCCGGGCCGGCCTCGTAGGTCTGCATGGCGGTGACCAGCTCCTGGAGGTTGTCGATCCGTTCCTGGGCCTCGTCGGTCCGCTGCAGCTTCAGGCGGGCGTAGTAGCCGGAATCGTTGATGACGGCGGCGGTGAGCTCCGACAAGGGAAGCTTTTCGCTCAGGGTCTTGTACCCCTCCAACTCGTTGACGAACGCCGCCACCTTGCCACGCGCGGCGGCAGGAAGCAGCGGACCGTAGGCCCCTTCCAGCATCGCATCGTAGAAGGGAAGCCCCTTTTCGTTGGCGAAATCGGAGATCTTCTGCACGGTGGTATTGCCGATGCCGCGCGGAGGGGTGTTGATGATCCTCTTCACCGCCACGTCGTCGGACGGGTTGTCCAGCACCTTGAGATAGGCGAGGATGTCCTTTATCTCGAGCCTCGCGTAGAAGCGGACGCCGCCGACCATGTGGTGCGCGATCTGCGCCCCCACCAGGGCTTCCTCGATGACGCGGGACTGGGCGTTGGTGCGATAGAACACCGCCACCTCGGAGAGGTCGCCCCCCTCGGCCAGGAAGCGGTCGATCTCGCGGCAGACGGTGCGCCCCTCCTCCCACTCGTTGGGGAGGGTGCGGTACACGATGCGCTCACCGTCGGGGTTGTCGGTCCACAGGCGCTTGGGCTTTCTCCCCCGGTTCTTCTGCACCACGTGCCACGCGCCATCCAGGATGGTCTTGGTGGAACGGTAGTTCTGCTCCAGCTTCACCACCTTGACGCCGGGGAAATCCTTCTCGAACTCCAGGATGTTCCTGATATCCGCGCCGCGCCAGCCGTAGATGGACTGGTCGTCGTCGCCGACCACGCAGAGGTTCTGGCGGGCGCCGGCCAGAAGCTGCACCAGGCGGTACTGCACGGGGTTGGTGTCCTGGTACTCGTCAACGAGGAGCCAGCGCCAGCGCTGCAGGTACTTGTCCAGCACCTCCTTGTGCTCCTCGAAGAGCTGCACGGTCAAAAGGAGCAGGTCGCCGAAATCGACCGCGTTGCAGCGCTTCAGGCGCTCCTGGTAGCAGCGGTAGACCCGCGCCAGGGTCGCCTGGTAGGGGGAGTCCGCGGGGACGTCGAAGGGGCTCATCCCCTGGTTCTTGAACTCGTCGATCGAGCTCCCCAGCAGCTTCACCGGGTAGCGCTTCTCGTCCAGGTTCATTTCGGCCGCGCAATCCTTCAACAGGCGCTCGCAGTCCTTGTCGTCGTAGATGGCGAAATTGGAGTCGTAACCGAGGCTCTTGATGTCGCTTCTGAGGATGCGGGCACAGGTGGAGTGGAAGGTGGAGACGATCGGGCTTTCCCCCTCCCCCAGCATGTGCTGGATGCGCTCGCGCATCTCGCCGGCGGCCTTGTTGGTGAAGGTGACCGCCAGGATCTGCCAGGGGGGGACGCCCCGTTCGTGGATGAGGTAGGCGATGCGGTGCACGATGACGCGCGTCTTGCCGGAACCGGCGCCGGCCAGGACCAGCATCGGCCCCTCGCCGTGCAGCACCGCCTCCTGCTGGGGAGGGTTCAGATTGTGGAGCAGTTTCATGATTTTCCTTAAGGCCTGCCGGGGCTTAGGCGCCGCCGTGTGCCGAGCGCCTATTTATATCACTTAGCCCCAACGAGGTCAAAAGGGAATCCGATTAGTGACAATCTTCCGCTGGTAAAAGTCCCCCTTTGCGAAGGGGGATTTAGGGGGATTTGCTTTAGGTTCGAGAACGGCAAATCCCCCCCGCCCCCTTCGCAAAGGGGGGGAGTGGCAGGTAGCGGAAGATCGTCGTCAATCAAGAATGGGAATGTCGCTAGAGATTTTCCAAGGCCTGCGCCAAAGCGGAACGAACCGGCTTGGGGAGCAGGGCGAACTTGAGCCCCAGTCCCTTGGGGCGGATCGCGGTGCTGGCACCGGTCCAGATCACCTTGCAGAGAGAGTCGACCGTGGTGCCGTCGGGAAGGGTAAAGGAGAGATTGACCACGTTGCCGGCTTTTGCGGGGACATCGGTGATGACGTAGGCCCCCTCCACGCCGAGGTCATAGAGGGTGCAGGAAGAGGGTACGCCGTTGTGTTGCAGGATTGCGGTCAGGTTGCAGGGAAGCCGCTTCTCGCGCCGGTCGATACCGGGAATGAACTCCCGGGCGATCTCGAGGAAGCGGTCGCGGCCCGCGGGCTTGGTGAGGAAATAGTTGCAGCCGGCGGCAAGGCAGTCGTCCTTGTCCTGCGGAACCGAGGTCGAGGAGATGATCACGACCGGCAGGTCGGCATGATCCGGGTTGGAGCGGATGGCCTTGCAGCAGGTCGCGCCGTCCATGTTGGGCATCTGCAGGTCCATGAAGACCAGGGCCGGTTTCTTGCTCTTGACCGCCTCGAGCGCCTCGACGCCGTCGCGCGCCGTCACGATGTTCACGTCGGTATGTTTGAAGAAATCCTTCTCGATCTCGAGAAACATCTGCAGGTCGTCTACGAGCAGTATGGTGGGTTGCAAGGTGCGTCTCCCTTCTTCCAGCCTCTAATATAGAATTATTCGCATAAAATACGCTGTAGGGCGGGGCAAGTCAAGCCGCTGGTTGTCCACCAACTCTTCGGCACGTTGCGGTCAAAACTGAAAAGGGCCGCACATCGCTGTGCGGCCCCTGACGTTTTTTGCGTCCCATTTGCCTACTTGGACCGCCTGGCGAGCAAGCGGGCCCTGATGTCGCCCACCTCCCTGAGCGCCTGGGGGCTCAGCCGGTCCGGTGCGCAATTGTCGCGGTCGGCGCGGCGCACCTCCTCGCAGAAGGAGATCGTTCCCAGCAGCTGCTGCGCCGGGATCTCCGCCTCGATCAGCCGCCGGTCTTCCTCGTCGCGCACCTTGCTTCCCACCACGAAGACCTCCTCGATGCCGAGGTCGCCGGCCAGCTTGGTGATCTGGCGGGCGGTCTGCAGGCTGCGCTGTCCCGGTTCCACCACGACCACCAGGGCGTCGACCGATTCGGCGGTGCGGCGTCCCAGGTGCTCGAGCCCCGCCTCCATGTCCATGATCACCACCTCGTCCCGCTCGAGGAGGAGGTGCCCCATCAGTCGCTTGACCAGCGTGCTTTCCGGACAGGCGCAGCCGCTGCCGCCCTGCTCCAGGGTTCCCATCCAGAGGAAGCGGACGCCGTCGTGTTCCAGGCAGAACTGCTCCGGGAGGTCGTTCACCTTGGGGTTCAGCTTGAAGAAGGAGCCGTAGCCGCCGCTGGCACCGGTACGCTCCTCGGCGAGCTCCTTCATGCGTGCCACCGGCTGCAGGTCCGCGGAGCGGTCGGCCGGGATACCGAGCGCCGCCGCCAGGTTAGCGTCGGGGTCGGCGTCCACCGCCAGCACCCGGGCGCCGTCGTTGGCGAAGGCGCGGCAGAGAAGGCTAGCGAAGGTGGTCTTGCCCACCCCCCCTTTTCCGGTGATGGCGATCTTCAGCCCCGCCCCGCGCTGTGGGACGACGTGCAGGTGGGGATGGTGGTGGTCATCGTGGTGATGATCATGACCATGGTCGTGGTCATGATCGTGGTGGTGATTGTGGTCGTGATGATGCGCGTGGTTGTGATGTTCGCACATACTATGTTTCTCCTTATCTTTCCGCAGGAGGGGACTGGCTCCGCCAGGTGCCTGTCCCCTTAGTGTTTCTTGGTGCCTGGGGAAGTTGCCGAGCTGAAAGGTGCGTTCCGCTAGAGGGACAGGCACCTGACGGAGCCTGTCCCTTCTGCCGCTCCCCTCTCGCTCAGGCCTAAATCCCCAATCCCTTCCTGCGCTCCTCGATCACCTCCAGGAGCTTGTCGGCTGCGAGGTTCGGGTCGAGCTCGACGAGGAAGTAGCCGCCCAGCAGGTCCTTGGCGGTCTGGGTCAGCAGCTCGGTCACCTTGGCGGAACCGGTCACCTGCGGCATGGTCCCCAGATGGGTCGGGATGCCGAGCGCAACGCTCCAGGTGCCGATGGCCACGGCCTTCTCCGACATCGCCTCCGGCGCGGAGGCGACCAGCGGCAGCTGGTCGAGGTCGACGCCCAACTTGTCGGCGACGGCAACGGCCACCTGCACGGCGCGGCTGTTGTCCACGCAGGAGCCCATGTGCAAGACCAGCGGCAGCGGCCCGTTCAGACCGGCCGAGGTGCCGATGGCGGTCAACACCGCCTTCAGCGAATCGCCCGCGTACTCCAGCGTCGCCTCCTGGGTCATCAGACCGTGCTTGGCGAAGGAGCCCGCGCCGCAGCCGGTGGCGAGCATGAGCACGTTGTTGGCGGCGAGCTTCTTGGCCATGGTGACGAAGCTGCTGTCCTGCGCCACCTGGGTCGAGTTGCAGCCTGCGAACAGGGCGATGCCGCGGATGTTGCCGTTGGCGATGTTCTCGATCAGCGGCTGGAGCGGATCTTCCGCATTCAGGGTCGCCAGCGCACCCACCACGGACTCGACGCCGAAGCCGACGATGGCGGTCTGCTTGAAGTCCGGGATGTTGACCCGGCGCGGGTCGCGGCGCTTGTAGGCGTCGATGGCGGTAGCCACGATGCGGCGCGCACTCTCCAGGGCGGTCTCCTCCTTGAAGTCCACGTGCGTCGCCCCCGGGATCTTGTTCTCCGCCATGGTGGTGATCACGGCGGTGTGGAAGCAGGCGCCGATCTCGCTCACCGAGGGCATGATGCACTGCACGTCGACCACCATGGCATCCACCGCGCCGGTAATAAGCGCCAGTTCCTGCGAGAGGTAGTTCGCCGCCAGCGGGATGCCGTGGCGCACCATGACCTCGTTGCCGGTGCAGCAGATGCCGACGATGTTGATGCCGTCCTTGGCCCCCGCCTTCCTCGCCTCCTCGTCCATCTGCCCGGCGACCTCGCAGACCACCTCGCTCAGAAGCGGGTTGTGGCCGTGCACCGCGATGTTGACCGCGTCGGGCTTGATGACGCCGAGGTTGGCGGCGGTGATTACCGGGCTCGGCGTGCCGAAGAGGGCGTCGGAGAGCTCGGTGGCGAGGCACATGCCGTCGAAATCTGCCAGCGCGCCCTTGATGCCGCCCAGGATCAGGTTGACCGGGTCCGCGTCGCACCCCACCAGGGTGCGCCCCATGATCTGGGTGATAACGGCGTCGATGTTGTGCGGCAGCACGTGCAGGGCCTGCAGGCGCTCCAGGCGCTTCTTGGTGAGGCTCGCCTCGATCCAGTTGCAGGGGGCATCGTGGTCTTGATTCTGGAAGTCTTCCAGGGTCGCCTTGGCGACCGCGGCGGCGATGGCCGGGATGTCCTGTCCTTCCGTGCAGATGTCGAGCTTCGCCGCGACGGCGCGGAGCTTCGCCTCGTCGCGAATCTGATATGCGGGGAGCCTCCCCTCCGCCACACCCTGCAGGGCAAGCGCCACGTGGCGGCCGTGCTCTGAATGTCCGGCGGCACCGGCCGCGATCATGCGGATCACGTTCCTGGCCACGATGGTGTCGGCGTCGGCGCCGCAGATGCCGCGCTGGGGGCCGTCGCCGAACGGATCGATGCGGCAGGGCCCTTTCCAGCAGATACGGCAGCAGACGCCCAACTGGCCGAAGCCGCACTGGGGCTGCATGGCGCGGTGGCGGTCCCAGACGGTGGAGACGCCTTCTTTTTTCGCGATGGGCAACAGGGTTGCCGCGGACGGATCGGTAGTGAGCTTCATGGTCATATCCTTGCCTTCCTTGATTTGAGATGTTGGAGGGATTGGGCCAATTCGGCGGCCCGCGCCTCGATAAGGGTCTGACGGTACTCTTCCAGGTCGACCAGCGAGAGCGCCTTGGTGGGGCATGCCTCGACGCAGGCCGGGAGGCCGCGGCCGGTGCCGGCGCAGAGGTCGCACTTGCGCGCCACGCCGCCGTTGGTGCGGCAGCTCTCCGGATCGCTCCCCTCGTGCTTCACGCTGATTGCGCCGAAGGGGCAGACCATGACGCAGACCTTGCACCCGACGCAGTTCTTCTCGCGTACCCCGACCTGGCCGCTCTCCTGCAGCATGGCGCCGGTGGGGCAGGCCGCGGCGCAAGGCGCGTCCTCGCACTGGCGGCACTGCACCGGCATCATCACGCCTCCCGCAGCCACCACCTTGTTGCGCGGCCTCAGGGTCAGCCCCGAGAGCGCCGCCTGGTGCAGCCCCGTCCCCGAATGGGCCACGGCACAGGCCAGTTCGCAGCCGTGGCAGCCGAGACAGCGCTCGGGATCGGCAAATACGATGGCATTTTCACGTTGTCGCTTCATTTGTGGTCTCCTTTGCATGTCCAGATTACTCATGTCTTCCACCCACCCGTCCACATCCCCTCGCCCCCCGGGCACCCTCTCCTGGAGGGAGAGAGAGGAATCAGTCGCCGATTCGTCCCCGCCCCCCGGAGGGGGAGGGTCAGGGAGGGGGAACGCATCATTTCTTTCCCCCCTCCCAGCCTCCCCCTTCCGGGGGGAGGAGCGCTTGCTCGTTGCCCGACTCGCATTTCTAACGGGATTTCATCGTTGCTTCCAGGCTCTCCAGGTGTAGTTCGCGCCCGCCAACCAACTCCACGTCCCCTCCCTGACAGGAGGGGCAAATGAAGCTGAAGTTTTCAATCCTGAAACGCTCCCCGCAGGCGCGGCAGCGGCCGGTAAGCGGCACCTCCTCGATCTCGAGCTGCGCCCCTTCGGCCACGGTCCCCTCCGCCACCACCTCGAAGCAGGCCGCCAGGGTCATCGGCTCCACCGCCGCCAGCTCCCCCACCTTCAGGCGCACCTTGGAGATGGATTCGATCCCCTGGGCCGCCACCTGCTCGTTGATGATCTCGAAAAGCCCCGTCACCAGGGTGATCTCGTGCATGGCGCCTCCTAGCGGTCCGTGCAGGCGATGCAGGGGTCGATGCTGTTCACGATAAGCGGGATATTGGCCACCGGCTCCCCCTTCAGCATCACCTTGAGCGCGTCCCAGTTCATGTACGAGGGGACGCGCCACTTCAGGCGCACCGGGAAGTCCGAGCCGTCGGTCCTGAGGTAGTACATCAGCTCGCCGCGCGGCGCCTCCGACTTGGCGATGGCCTCGCCCGCCGGGATTTCCGGGAGGTTGTCCGCGCAGAGCGGTCCGGACGGGAGTTGCGCCAGGCACTGCTCGATGAGCGACACCGACTGGCGCGCCTCGGTGAGCCGCACCAGGTTGCGCGCCCGGACGTCTCCCGCCGTCTGCGTTGCCACCTCGAACTCCAACCGGTCGTAGGCGCCGTAGGGGCTCTTCTTGCGCACGTCGTAGTCGATACCACAGGCGCGGGCCACCGGCCCCACCACGGCGCACTCGACCGCCGCCTCGCGCGGCAGCACCCCCACCCACGCCATCCGGGCCATGAGCACCGGGTTGTTGGCGAACTGCAGGTAGAGCTCGTCCAGCGGCTTTTTCATATCCTCCATGGCCTGGTAGAGGTATGCGATCCCCTCGGGCGCAAGATCGTAACGCACCCCGCCGATCACGTTGGCGGCGAGGTCCATCCGGTTGCCGTAGATCGCCTCCTTCGCGCGTTGCATGATCTCGCGGACCTCCATCACCCGGCGGAAAAGCGGGATCTCACCGATGGCGTTGGCCTGCACCGCGCAGCAGAAGAGATGCGAGGCGATGCGCTTGATCTCGTCCGCCACCGCGCGCAGATACTCGGCCCGCTCGGGGATGGCGATGCCGGCCACCTCCTCGACCGCGGCGCAAAAGGTGCTCGGGTGACTGTTGGAACAGAGCGAGCAGAGGCGCTCCAGGAGGGTGATGTTCTGGTACAGGTTGCGGCGCATCACCAGGTGCTCCATGCCGCGATGCACCTGCCCCGGCATCACGTCCAGATCGGCCACCCGATCCCCTTCCAGTTGCACCCGGAAGTACATCGGCTCCTCGAGGGCCAGCTGGTGCGGCCCCAGTTCGATGATTTTCGTGGTCATGCGTCCTCCCGTTCGCCCAGCACCTTGTCCCAGAGGGCCTTGCTGGTCGCCGCGTTGGTGAAGGTGGAATACGGGACCAGGCGCTCGAAGGGGGCGTGGGGCAGAGAGTGATCGAGGAACAGGCGCCTGGGGTCGGGGTGTCCCACCACCTGGACGTCGTAGAGTTCCATCAGCTCCCGCTCCTGCCAGTCGCAGTTGCGGAAGATCGGCGTCAGGGATGGGACCCGCGCCCAATCCAGCGGCAGCACCACGGTGAGGGTGAGGGTGGCGCCGTCCAGGTCAAAGTGGTAGGCGATCTCGCGCTCACCCCTCTCCTTGGCCCGTTCCGGGAGGTAGGGGGTCACCATGGCCAGGCGTCCCTTCAATTCCGCCACGGCGCGGGCCGCCGGGAGCAGCGCTTCGCCGGAGGGAAGCCGGCACCAGCCGGTGAGGACGCCCTTGCGGTCCCGGCGCCACGCCACCTCGGTTTGCTCACCCGCCGCGCAGACCAGCGCGGCGGCAACGTTCGTCGTCAAATCGGTCATCGTCTCGGCACTCCTATGCTCATCAGCTGCCGGCAGGCCGGGCAGAGGGTGTTCAGCTTTTCGATTTCGGGGGTGGGACGGCGGAAGGCGGCGTGCAGCAGCTGCGCGGGGACCGGGATGACGGACTCGCCGCATCCGGAGCAGGGTGTGTAAGGGACCTCGCCCCGCTCAACCTGGCGGAACCCGTCGGCGGTGGGATGGTCGAGTCGCCACTCCCCGGTGACGGAGAGGGCGCCGGTGGGGCAGTAGTGGCAGCACAGGCCGCAGAAGACGCAGCTGTTGTGCCAGAGGGTCAGGCGGACGCCGCTGTCTCCCTCCTCGAAGCGGATGGCACCGGCGGCGCAGACATGGCGGCACATGCGGCAGTCGACGCAGGCGCTCGCGTCGAAGCTAAGCCTCCCCCGGGCGGGGAAGTTGTCGGCTGCGGGCCGCTTGCCTTGATCCGGCGTCCGGGACGGCTCCGCCCCGGCGCGCCGGGCCTCACGTATCGCCAACGCCTCCCGGATCCCCGCGAGCAATGCCTGGGGCCGCGGCGGGCACCCCGGCACGTTCACGTCCACCGACAGGTGGCGCTCGAGCGGACCGTCCACCGCGTAGCTGTCACGGAATACGCCTCCCGACACCGGGCAGACACCGACGGCGACGGTGACCTTGTCCCGCGGCGTCTCCGCGCAGAGCCGCATCACCTCGTCCCGTGCCCGGACGGTAACTGGGCCGGTAATGAGGACAACGTCGGCCTCCTGAGCCGATTCCGTGTAGCGGCAGCCCAGTTGCTCCACGTCGAATTCCGTCACCGCGGAAGTCACCGCCAGTTCCACGTCGCAGCCGTTACAGGACCCGGTGTTGATGCGGAACAGCCGTACCGGTTCCGGCGAACTCCCCTTCTCCTGGATATGCATCGTCTTCTCCCCATTGCAGACAACTTGCAGCATGGTCGGCAATGTAGGCGAAAAACCGGCGCCGGTCTGTCGGGCAGCCGACAGTTGTTATTTTTTTGCTTAGATCGGGAATGACTCAGGCGCAGCGTTGTGCTGCTTTAGGGAAAGCTTGAGGGAAAGCTTGAGGGAAAGTTTGATGGAAAGTTTGATGGAAAAGGTGACGCCCAACGTCCCCCCCTTGTCAAAGGGGGGTCAGGGGGGATTTTGCTTTTTAGGCAGTACAGGACTGAGTGCCTTTGCTGCCACATCACCGCTGCTTGATTGCCGAGGGAAGGGGACTGCAGAAGGGACAGGCTCCGTCAGGTGCCTGCCCCTTTAGCGGAACGCCATTTTCCGCTCAGCCCGCTTCCCCACACCAAGGGGACAGGCACCTGGCGGAGCCAGTCCCCCTCGATCAGGAAACTTCCTTCATCTCCTGGAACGCAGCGAGATCCTTTATGAGGAGGGTCTTGCGGTCGATCTTCACCAGCAGGCCGGCCTTGATGAAGTCGTTGATGATCTGCGAGATGGTCTGTCGCGTGGTGCCGACCAGGAGGGCGATGTCTTCGGTCCCCAGCCCAAGCTGCACCACGGTCCCCTCCGTGGTAACCCGGCCACGGTCGGCCGCCGCACCGAGCAGGAAATCGACCAGGCGCAGGCGGACGTCCTTGAAGGCCAGCCCTTCGATAGTCTGGATGGAGCTCTGCAGCAACTCGCCGAGCACCTTCACCATGGTGAGGGAGAGCTCGGGGCGGCGGGCGAGCGCCTGCCCGAAGGTCGCGGTGCTGCAGACCAGGATCTCGGTCCCCTCCAGGGCCTGCACGAAGGCGGGGGTATGGGTGCTGAAAACGTCACCCTTTTCCAGCAGGGCAAGGGTGAACTCCTTGTCCTCGTAGGCGAGGTAGATGCGCAGCCGGCCGCTGCGCACCACGAAGACGAGGTTCTTCTCTTCGAAGGGGGAGTAGACCAGGGTCTTTTTGGCGTAGTGGCGCGGGGTGAAGTTGGCCTGGAAGTCGGGATCGGCGTGGAAGAGTGCGAGGAGATCCGCGTCGGAAAGCTTCATCTTGTTCGGCATCGATAGCTCCTCCAATGAGAGTTACCGGTGCATTATGAAGCAGGCGGCGCGCAAAAGGCAAGGCGGGCAGCGCCGACAAGACGTATACACTTTGGCACCCATCACTCAGGAAACTCAGGCGGGTCGCGCACCTCGTGTCGCACCGGTATCGGCAGAGATTCCACGTTAAGATTCTTAAAACGACCATTAATCGCACAAGCAAGGTTGCATGCACTAAATGGTGCGTTGAGGTTCTCCAAGCTTTTTCCAGGTATCAATGGCATGCTCTCCCCCGTTTGTGATGAGGGATCATTGTAAGGGATGTGCCGCTATTGGGCAACATCGACGACTGGGATCTTACACCGTCATCTTTCAGAAATAGTGAACTTGTTGAAGAAGACGTAGGAATCCGCTTTGGACCAGAGGCCGATCCTGCCGCCGTTCAACTCCTCCGCCTGCCGGGTGATGGCGAGGCCGAGCCCCGCCCCCCCCTCGAGCGCGGCCTTCAGGGCATCTGCCACCTTCTTCTAGTCCTCTATCACCAACACGTGCATATGCGCCTCTTGAAGTGTTTGTAGTATCGGCCAAATCCGGTGTCACACTCAACTGAAGTTGTTCTGACAAAGAAGTCAGAATTGCTGTCAGAGTCCCCCCCTACAGCAGGCTCACGTGCCTGCCGGACAACAGCAGAAGTTAAGCACCGGACACGGGATATGCAACAGCCGCCGCGCTGAAACAATCCCTCCGGGGTCGGTGCGAGAAGCACTGTCGCCTCAACCGCAACCACATTTTGCACCCAATCCGCCGCTGTCGGCAGAAGAAGAGGACGGGACTCACTATCGGGTTACTTGTGGCAGTCGCTATTTTTGTTAATATCCACCAATGTGATTTGTCGACCGGGAGAAAAGTATGGGAGCGGGACGGGACATATTGATCGTCGACGACAACGAGGTGGTGACCGACGTCCTGGTCGACCTGTTCCGCAAGGAAGGGTATGACTGCGCCGGTGTCGCCAGCGGTGAGGAGTGCCTGGAAGAGCTGCGCCGGGTCGGCTATAAGCTCGTCATGCTGGACGTGCGCCTCCCGGGGATCAGCGGCATCGAGGTGCTGCGGGCGATCGGCGATGACCACCCCAGGACGGACGTGATCATCATGACCAGCCACGTCTCCCTGGAAACCGCCGTTCAGGCCCTGCGGCTGGGGGCCCAGGACTACCTGTTCAAGCCGTTCGACGACCTCGAGATGGTGGTGGCCACGGTGAACAGGGCCCTGGAGCGTCGCCGCCTGAAGGAGGCGCACGACCAACTGATGCGTACCCTGACCGAACTCGCCATCGAAAACACCCGGATGATGGCCGAACTGCGCTCGGCGAACTGCGACCTCGAGGAAAAGGTCGCCCGGCGGACCGCGGAGATATCCAAGGCAAACCTGCAGCAAAAGGCGATCATCGCCGAGCTCAGGGAAGCCAAGGAAGCCGCCGAGGCCGCCAACCGCGCGAAGTCGCAGTTTCTCGCCAACATGAGCCACGAGATCCGCACCCCGATGAACGGCGTGCTGGGAATGGCGGAGCTGCTGCTGCACACCGAGCTGAACCAGAAACAGCGGGGCTACGTCGAGATGCTGCACCAGTCGGGAGAGTCGCTATTGGGCATCATCAACGACATCCTCAACATCTCCAAGATCGAGGCGGGAAAGCTGGAAGTAGAACTGATCCCCCTGGACCTGCACGAGACGGTGCGGGGGGCGGTGGAGTTGTACCGCGAGGTAGGGCGCCGCAAGGGGGTTGCGGTGGAGCTGCACATCGCCGCCGACGTCCCCCGCCGCGCGCTAGGGGACCCGAACCGCCTGCGCCAGGTGCTGCTCAACATCGTCAACAACGGGCTTAAGTTCACCGAGCGGGGGTACGTGCAGGTCCGGGTCTCACTGGTCGAGAAAAGCGGCGACGGTCACTACATCGGCTTCGAGGTGAGGGACACCGGCATCGGCATTCCCCCCGAGGCGATGCCGACCATCTTCGAGCTGTTCACCCAGGTCGACGGGTCCACCACCCGCAAGTATGGGGGGACCGGCCTCGGGCTGGCCATCGCCAAGCAACTGGTTGAATTGATGGGGGGAGAAATCGGAGTGGAGAGTGAGCCGGGGCGTGGTTCCGTGTTCACCTTCATCGTGTACCTGCACGACGCCCCGGAGGAGGCGACCTATATCGAGGACGTCCCCATAGAACTGGAAAACCCGCTGGAGGATCCCCCCGTCCAGGCGCGTTTCAACGCACGCGTGCTCCTGGCCGAGGACAACCCGGTGAACTGTGAAGTGGCCCACGCCATGATAACGGCACTGGGGTGTCAGGTGGACGTGGCCCAGAACGGGAGCCAGGCCGTATCGGCAGTGGCGCGTAAGGCGTACGACCTGGTCTTCATGGATTGCCAGATGCCGGAACTGGACGGCTACGAGGCGACCCGCGCCATCAGGGAGCAGGAGCGTGGTTCCGGCAGGCACACCCCGATCATCGCGCTGACCGCCCATGCCATGGCCGGTTCCCGTGAATGCTGCCTGAGCGCCGGCATGGATGACTTCCTCAGCAAGCCCTTCAACCTGGGGCAGCTCCAGGAACTGATCGAAAGGTGGGCGTCGCGGGAGCAATAACAGGGCATTTCGCCGCCCCCCCTCCCACCAGTCCATCGCTATGCCGCCCCCTTCAGCCTTGCCCGTGGTACTACATTGTGGTAGTACGGCTCCGGCAAGTTCAATTTGGGGGTTCCCCCAGTGCTGCACCAGCGATTAGCCACCCAGGCTGCCGCTCATGGCAAGAGCATTAATGCATGGATTGTAGAACTTCTTTCTGAGTGTGCCACGCATCATCATTAATTGTCCGATCTCTCCCTGGCTCTTGACATAGCTCCTTTCCTTACGCCCTTTCCCAGCCACGTACCAACGGCTCGGCCTCATGTTGTCCCTGTATCATGCGTCCCCTCATGTTGTCCCTCTATCAAGAGCCGTGATACGTGGCTCACCTTGACTTGGTGAAATTATTTCGCTACCATTTAGGCTATGCCCACGCTAATGCGTTTCCGCACGTGCCGCCTCACCATCTATCCCAACGAACATGGAACCCCGCATTTCCATCTGGAGTTTACCGACGGTGATCGCTGCTCCGTGGAAATTGAGACATTGACGATACGGGCTGGCACAATAATTCCGGTAAAGAAGGCTGCCGAAGCAATGGAATGGGCCGCCGCAAACCAGTCACTTCTGCGTGCCAAATGGGAGGAGATTACAAGATGAACAAACCCCCGCGAATTGAAGAAGTCACTGTAACGGAGCCTGCCGGTCTGGTTATCCGTTGGACGACGGGTGAAACCATGCAAGCCGACATTGGAGACTGGATGTTGCGTTTTGCACTACTAGAACCGCTCAAAGATTCAGAGGTCTTTAAAAAGGCTCGTGTCGGCTGGTATGGTCACAGCGTAGAATGGAGCGAAGACATTGAGCTTGGAGCCGACCAATTGTACACCCGTTGTAAAGCACAGGCAGGTGAACCCTCCCCTGAAGAATTCAACGAATGGATGAAGCGCAACGATCTTTCTTTGTCGACTGCTGCGGAGGCGCTTGGTATGACCCGTAGGATGATCACTCACTACCGCACTGGCAGCAAGCGGATTCCACGAAATATCTGGCTTGCATGTATCGGGTGGGAGATCCTCAAGCATAAACACGCTGCATGAACCGGCTGTTCGCGCCGACCAATCTGCTTTTGCTTTTCCCCCCTGCCTGAACCTTCTCCCCCCCCGGAGCCCGTTGAGGCCAACGGCGTGAGGTGATCGGCGGCGCCAGCCGTCCGCGTCTAAGGACGTGGTTGGACACTGTCGCTACTCACTTGATTTCGTCTCGGCCTTTTCCTTCACCTAAACAGTCACAGATGGGGCTATTCCTATACGAATTCAATGCTTTTCTCAGTTCATGTGGGAAATAATTGGCAAGGTGTTTGTTTTCCATCCACGATAAGTAGCTCATACGAAAGTACCTTTCATCGTAGTCAAAGCTGAATCGCTCTTCGGAACCAGGTGCATGCATCCCCCCCCTGCTTAAAAAGGTATGGGAGTTTTTGCATTTCAGAACAGTTTCATACAGCTCTTCCTCTGGAGTAACATCTCCAAGCTTTTCACCACAGGAGGGACAGTAGGTATACTTTAGTGGTTCTTTTGTCTCGGCTTTCCCATTCTCGTGGTCTAGAAGGAATCGCAGGATGCCGGCTAGGTTGTCGTTAAGATGATCGCGAAGACGTGCGTTTGTAAGCCACTCTTTCAGGATATCCTTAGGCGACTCCTTTCCCGATGTGAGATTCAAATAACTGCCCATGGTCTCGCTGGTGTACACGCCTGATCTCAAGTTGTGAAGATAGTGCCCATTTTGACATCGGAATCCTTCGGCATGAGCATCAAAGATTTCTGCCCTCTCGACGCTTTCCCCACAAGAGGGGCAGAACGTAATTGATGCTGAATTCATACACGAGTCTCCTTGTGTACAGTGCTTTGTCCAACGGGTCCGGCCTTGACCGGCGGCCTTAGCCGTGTTCTAACCGCGTGTTGGACGTCCCTTTATTCATCAGGGAAGCTGTAATCTACGGGTGTTTCAGTCAAAGCATCATCTGACCGCCTAATGAATCGCACAGTCTTCTTTAGCTGTCCTGTGTCCGGGTTAACCACAACTCCTACTGGACTTCCGTTCTTATCATGGATTGACACCCAAGACAGACCGTCATACTCGAGGCTGTCACTCTTAGGAGATACTCCAGGCACATAATAGACTCGCCCTTTTTGCCAGCCTTTCCAGAAAAACAGCCACACTTTTAGCTCAACATAATCACCTATTTGAACTTTAGTGGATGTGTTGTAATAAGTAACAGGCTTCATCATTATCTCCACAGGCGAACGTTTTATCACCTCCAGTTCAACGTCAGACGCTGACACAGTGACCAACCAATTCGTAGTGCCGTCTTCATTCACTGATTCCAGTTCATATCCCAATTCCGGTTTTTCGTATATTTCAATTACGGCGGCTATATCGCCGACAGTTGGTTGACGTGTCCCTACAACTTCCTCTTGGTGGAAAGCACGATGCAGCCTTGTAAGCCGAACGTAGTCGTATTGAGTTATCCTGTTTTTCTTCATGCTCTTGTCCAACGGGTCGGGAGTTGACCGGGCGGATCTCCGCCCCGGTCCAACTGCCTTGTTGGGGAAGCCTTGTCAGACATTGTTTTTCGACAAACTTTCTACTAGCTTCCGAAGATTGATTTTATTCTTACCGTAATCTACAGCCTGCGTCGGGAGTGCACATTCTGATGTCACCGTTGCACCGCTATCTTCAAACTTAACCTTCACAACCTCTCCCCACGAACGCCAGCTTGGCTTGGTCCGAGCTGTCATCTCGTCAGGTTCATCACGCTCAACTTCCCATCCTTGGGCGGAAAATGCTTCTCTAAGATTGGCTCGTGCTTCAACTCGGGAGGTAAAAGGAATGAACACTGCATTTCGCGCGGCAATTTGCCACCCGAACATCGGGCCAAGTAATACTGCAAGTAGGCCAAAGAGGATGATAATTCCTAAGGAGATTACAAAAATAGTCGCAGGGTTCATCGAAGTACCAAGTTCCTTGTGGCCAACTAGTTATTAGGCAGAATTGCCGTCATCTTCCCACATTGCCGCGTATATATTGATTAAGCTAACTGACCTGCTGACGTAACATGCTGAGGTGACACATAGCCATGGTTGGAAATCGTGCCATTTGGGGGGATGGACAGAAAACTGGTCATCCTCCCGCCCTCCCCCGGAGGTGGAAGATACACCTGTAGCGACTCTCATTTGCCGCTACAAATCAATCGCAATATATAGAGATGCTGCATACATGTCAAAGGCGAAGTGAGGAAGGCGGCACGCGGGACGCCCGACCATCCTCAATGGCGAGATGGACGGTGGTGCCAACGAGGGCGAATGATTATTCGCCCCTACATTGCCATCCAAAACGAAAGGGCGCGGGAGCCCCGCTCCATGCGTTCTTTGATGATCCCGGCGCGTTGGGTGACTCGCTTGACGCGCAAGGTGAGTCGCTCATCGCGTTCGGTGACTCGCTCATCGCGTTCGGCGAGTCGCTCATCGCGTCCGGTGACTCGCTCATCGCGTCCGGTGACTCGCTCGACGCGTTCGGTGACTCGCTCATCGCGTCCGGTGACTCGCTCGACGCGTTCGGTGACTCGCTCATCGCGTCCGGTGACTCGCTCGACGCGTCCGGTGACTCGCTCGACGCGTCCGGTGACTCGCTCGACGCGTCCGGTGACTCGCTCGACGCGTCCGGTGACTCGCTCGACGCGTCCGGTGACTCGCTCGACGCGTCCGGTGACTCGCTCGACGCGTCCGGTGACTCGCTCGACGCGTCCGGTGACTCGCTCGACGCGTCCGGTGACTCGCTCGACGCGTCCGGTGACTCGCTCGACGCGTCCGGTGACTCGCTCGACGCGTCCGGTGACTCGCTCGACGCGTCCGGTGACTCGCTCGACGCGTCCGGTGACTCGCTCGACGCGTCCGGTGACTCGCTCGACGCGTCCGGTGACTCGCTCGACGCGTCCGGTGACTCGCTCGACGCGTCCGGTGACTCGCTCGACGCGTCCGGTGACTCGCTCGACGCGTCCGGTGACTCGCTCGACGCGTCCGGTGACTCGCTCGACGCGTCCGGTGACTCGCTCGACGCGTCCGGTGACTCGCTCGACGCGTCCGGTGACTCGCTCGACGCGTCCGGTGACTCGCTCGACGCGTCCGGTGACTCGCTCGACGCGTCCGGTGACTCGCTCGACGCGTCCGGTGACTCGCTCGACGCGTCCGGTGACTCGCTCGACGCGTCCGGTGACTCGCTCGACGCGTCCGGTGACTCGCTCGACGCGTCCGGTGACTCGCTCGACGCGTCCGGTGACTCGCTCGACGCGTCCGGTGACTCGCTCGACGCGTCCGGTGACTCGCTCGACGCGTCCGGTGACTCGCTCATCGCGTCCGGTGACTCGCTCATCGCGTTCAGCGACTCGCTCGACGCGTCAGGTGAATCACTCGACGCGTACGGTGACTACACAGATACAAAAACGACCGAACCGAAAGGGGGAATAACGGGGGAGAGAAGGTGAGTCGATGCGGGGAGGGGTCAAGGTTTGGCCTGATCGGCGAACCTCCCTTCATATTTCGCCGAACCGATGCATCGTTCGAAGACAAACTGGCAGATGCGCGTGCCCGGATAAAGCGCCAGGGTCTTATGCCCCAGGTTCACGATTTCCAGTACCTGCTGGTTGGAGATCCCCGGCTGCATGAATCCGGCGGTGACATGGACCGCCAGCCCGAAACGGGCGAACCGGCTCCTCCCCTCCAGCCACCCCGCCATGGTCTCGGCAAGGGTGATCCGCTCCCTGGTGATGCCCAGGATCATCTCGCAGGGAGCGATGGTTATGAAGCTTCCGTCCGCCACCGTGACCGCTTCAGTCACATCGGCAAAGTCGGATTCGTTGTGCACGTGGCAGACCCCGGTCTCTTTTCTGAAGATCCGAAAGTCGTTGCCCAAAGTCAGATCGATCGATCCCGGTCCGATCTGGGAATCGTCCAGCGGATCAATGCCTATTTCCCCGCGAGCAATCGCATCCCTTATCTCGTGCCCTATCAATACCGGCATAATCCACCTCTCAGCGCTCATCGGATGTTCAGCGTCTGTATAGTGTACATGGTAACGTGACGAAAGCACATGAGAGTCGTCAGCAAGTGTTATAACCCGCCAGCCCCCCAGGATCTCCGTCGCCGAGCACAAAAAAGGGGAGACAGCCTAAGCTGTCTCCCCTTCTTGCTTTCACTGCGGCACAGTCCTATTCGACGGTGACGCTCTTGGCCAGGTTCCTGGGCTGGTCGACGTCGGTCCCTTTCAGGACGGCGACGTGATAGGCCAGGAGCTGCATCGGGATGGAGATGATGATCGGCATCACTTCCTCGCCGTCCTCCGGGATCTCCAGGGCGACCTCGACCTTGTCGGCCACCTCGGCATCCCCCTTGGAGCAGACCGCGATGACGCGGCCGCCACGGGCGATGACTTCTTCCATGTTGGAGAAGACCTTCTCGTAGGTCGCCCCCTTGGGCACCAGGACCACGACGGGCATGTGCTCGTCGATGAGGGCGATGGGACCGTGCTTCATCTCGCCGGCGGCGTACCCTTCGGCGTGGATGTAGGAGATCTCCTTCAGCTTGAGCGCGCCTTCCAGGGCGATCGGGTAGTTCATGCCGCGGCCAAGGTAGAGGAAATCGCGGGCGGTAAGATAATTCCTCGCCACCTTTTCCACCTGCTCGTTCAGTTTCAGGGCCTCTTCCATCAGTGCCGGGACGCGCACGATGGCGGAGATGAGCTTTCTCCCCTGCTCCTGGTCCATCCTGCCGCGGGAGCGCCCGAGCCGGATGGTGAAGAGATACAGGGCGATCAACTGGGTCACGAACGCCTTGGTGGAGGCGACGCCGATTTCCGGACCGGCATGGGTGTAGATGACGCCGTCGGCCTCGCGGGCGATGGAGGAGTCAACCACGTTGCAGATGGCGACGCACTTGCCGCCGCGACGCCTGGACTCGCGCATGGCGGCCAGGGTGTCGGCGGTCTCGCCGGACTGGGAGATCAGCATCACCAGGGTGTTCTCGTCGACGACCGGGTTGCGATAGCGGAACTCCGAAGCGATGTCCACCTCGACCGGGACGCGGCAGTGCTCCTCGATCAGGAACTTGCCCACCAACGCTGCGTGCCACGAGGTCCCGCAGGCGATGATGCAGATGCGGCTGATCCCCTGCAGGTCGGCATCGGTGAGGGCCAGATCCTCGAGGTAGACGTCGCCCTGCTCCTCGCGCAGGCGCCCGGCGATGGTGTCGCGCACGGCGCGGGGCTGCTCGAAGATCTCCTTGAGCATGAAGTGCTTGTAGCCCCCCTTCTCGGCCATGTGGGCGGACCAGTCGATGTGACGCGGGGTCTTCTCGATCGGTGTCCCGTCGACCTTGCTGAAGCTGGCGGAGCCCCCTTTGAAGACGACCATCTCGCCGTCTTCCATGAAGATCATGGAACGGGTATGGGAGAGGATGGCGGGGATGTCGGAGGCGACGTAGAATTCACCTTCGCCGAGGCCGACCACCATGGGGGAGCCGAGCTTGGCGGCGATCATCAGGTCGGGATCGTTTTCGCTGACGATGCAGACGGCGTAGGCGCCCTTGAGCAGCGCCAGCGCCTCGCGCACGGCCTGTTCGAAAGAGCCGCAGCTTTTCAGGCGCTGGTCGATCAGGTGCGAGATGACCTCGGTGTCGGTCTCGCTCTTGAAGATGTGCCCCTGCGCCTTCAGCTCTTCGCGCAACTGCAGGTAGTTCTCGATGATGCCGTTGTGCACCACGACGATCGGGCCGGCCTGGTGCGGGTGGGCGTTGATCTCGGAGGGACGGCCGTGGGTGGCCCAGCGGGTGTGGCCGATGCCGACCGTGCCGTTGACCGGGCTGGCCGCCAGGAGCTTCTCCAGGTTGGAAAGCTTCCCTTCGCTACGCCTGATGCTCGCCTTGCCATCGCTGATGGTGCAGATGCCGGCCGAATCGTAGCCACGATATTCGAGCCTTCTCAGCCCTTCAATAATGATGGAGGTGGCTTCCTGCCGCCCCGTGAATCCAACGATACCGCACATGTATGACTCCGTTTAATCGATTTGTTAATTAACAATGGGCGTACCCAAGACGGTACAGGATACCATCTTGGCGGGGCCCGCAACAGTTATTTTTTCCTGAGGGTCCACCCTTCCTTGTTCACCTGGGGGGAGCGGGCGATAGCCAGGGAATCGGCGGGGACGTCCTTGGTGACGGTGGTGCCCGCCGCGATCAGGGAGTTCTTCCCGACCGTCACCGGGGCCACCAGTTGCACGTCGCTCCCCACGAAGACGCCGTCCTCGATCACGGTCTTGTGCTTTCTGACGCCGTCGTAGTTGCAGGTGATGGTGCCGCAGCCGATGTTGACGTCGCGCCCGATGGTCGCGTCCCCGAGGTAGGTGAGGTGGGAGGCCTTGGAGCCCTCCCCCATGAAGGCCTTCTTGGTCTCGACGAAGTTGCCGATCTTCACCTGCGCCGAGAGCTCGGTGCCGGGACGCAAGTGCGCCATCGGGCCGATGGCTGCTTCCGGACCGACCACGGAATCCTCCAGCACGCTCCCCGCCTTGACCGCCACGTCGTCGGCGATCCGGCAGTCCTCGATCAGCGCGTTCTGGCCGATCTTGCAGCGCTCGCCGATCACCGTGTTCCCCTTGATGACGGCGCCTGGGTAGACCACGCTGTCGCGGCCGATCGTGACGCCACGATCGATGTAGACCACGGCGGGGTCGATCATGGTGACGCCGGAGAGCATCAGCTCCCGGTTGATGCGCCGACGCAGCACCGCCGCCGCGTCGGCCATCTGGGCGCGGTCGTTCACGCCGGAGATCTCCAGGGGGTCGGCAACCGGGTAGCTGCGGCAGTCGAGCCCGCGGGCGTTGGCCTGGCGCACCACGTCGGTCAGGTAGTATTCCTTCTGGGCATTGTCGTTGTCGAGCTTGTCGACCGCCTCGGCGAGGAAGGCGCGGTCGACGCAGTACACGCCGGCATTGACCTCCCGGATCAGGCGCTCCGCCTCGCTGGCATCCTTCTGCTCGGTGATGGCGACCACCTTGCCGTCCGAACTCTTGACGATACGGCCGTAGCCGAAGGGGTCATCCAGGGTGGCGGTCATGACGGTCACGCAGGCCTTGCTCCGTTCGTGGGCGTCGAGCATGCCGCGCAGACTGTCGGCGGTGAGCAGCGGAGTGTCTCCGCAGAGGATGAGCACGGTTTCGGCATCGGCTTCGATCTCGGGCATGGCGCAGCGCACGGCGTGCCCGGTGCCGAGCTGCTCGGCCTGCAGCGCGAAGCCTATCTCGGCACGCCCGGCGAAATATTCGCGCACTTTCTCCTGCTGGTGCCCCACCACCAGGACGCAACGCTTAACCCCCGCGGCGAATGCGGCGGCAACGGGCCATTCTATCATCGGTGGGCCGGCCACCTGGTGCATCACCTTGACCAGGTTCGACTTCATCCTGGTTCCCATGCCGGCTGCCAGCACTATTGCGGATATCTTCTTCATCGTAGTCCCCCTTGCGCTGAGCAAATTGCTCTTTTTTAACAATAATGCCTGGTCAGGTCAAGCTGTTTCACTCCCGCCCCGCGCGCCGCCCATGCGCTTTTTATCGTTTACTAAACCGCAACTTACCGTTATAGTCCTGCAGTGGAGGTTTCATGGGCGTCGCCGAGGACATAGCCAAGCTTGAGCTTGACCTGCGCGAACTGGTGATCAAGTACGAGCAGTACTTCTTCGGAATCGAGAAGAGGGAGCCGCTGCGTCTGCTCGACGCCGTGGAGCGGGCGGTCAGGCGCTACCAGAACGTGAGCATCCCCAACACCAGCCAGCGGTTCAAATATGATTCCCTGGTGGCCACGCTGAGCGTGCACAAGCAGAAGTGGACCCGCACCAACCGCCTCATCGAGGAGGGGAAGTTCCAGAGAGACCGCTTCAGGATGTCGCTGCACCAGGCCCAAAAGGCCCAGGACAAGAAGCCCCAGCCCGCTGCCGCTTCCCACGAAACACAGATCGATTCCGTGTTCCAGCAGTACGTCAACGCGCGCCTGGCCTGCAACCTCCCGGTGGACAACATCACCAAGGAAAAGGTCGCCGAGGCGATCAACCGGCAAAAGCCCGCCCTGATGCAGAAGTACGGTTGCCGCGACGTCGATTTCGTCGTGGTGATCGAGGGGGGCAAGCCCTCCCTGAAGGCCCGCCCGAAGACTTCATGAAAATAACACTTGTCGCTATCCATCCCCACCCGTCCCCGCAAGCGGTACCGCTGGCCTGCGCGTTTTTGCAGGAAGCGCTCCTCGCGGACCAGGCGCTGCAGGGGTCGCTCCAGACCGCCATCGCCGAGTTCTTCCTGCAGGACGATGCCGCCCGCTGCGCCCGCGAGATAGCCCGGACCACACCCGAGCTGGTCGCCTTCTCCGTCTACGTCTGGAGCCGCGACCATGCCGTGGCCGTGGCCCGGGAGTTGCGCATGCTTTTGCCCGACGCGATCCTGTGCGCCGGCGGCGCGGAACCTACCGCCAACCCCGCCGGCCTGCTGGACGAGGGGGTGTTCGACTTCATCGTCCGCGGTGAGGGCGAAGGGACCCTGGTGCAGGCGGTCCGCCGGATCGCAGCCGGCGGCGCGCCGGCGGGTATTGCCGGTATCGTGCTCCCCGGGGATGCTGCGGCGCCTCTCCCCTCCCCGCTCGACCTCGATTCCCTACCGTCGCCGTACCTGTCCGGGCGGCTCGACCCGACCGTCCCCGGGGGCGCGCTCTGGCAACTCTCGCGCGGCTGCGACTTCGCCTGCTCCTTCTGTTTCGACCACAAGGGCAGCGGAGGGGTGCGCCGCTTCGCCATGGAGCGCGTCGAGGCCGAACTGCGCCTGTTCGCGCGGCTCCAGGTCCCCCAGGTCTTCGTGCTCGACTCCACCTTCAATAAGGACGCCAGGCGGGCCAAGGAAATCCTGCGCCTGATCCGGAAGGTGGCCCCGGGTATCCACTTCCACTTCGAGGTGCGCAGCGAGTTCATCGACGCCGAGATGGCGGAGCTGTTCGCCTCGATCACCTGCTCGCTGCAGATCGGCCTGCAAAGCGCCGACGCCGCCGTCCTGCGCGCCGTGGGGCGCGGCTTCGACCGGGACGACTTCGTCAATCGCGCGTTCCTCCTGAACCAGAGCGGCGCCATCTTCGGCTTCGACCTGATCTACGGTCTCCCGGGCGACACGCCCGAACTGTTCCGGTCCTCGCTCGACTTCGCCCTTTCGCTCTACCCGAACCACCTGGACATCTTCCCCCTGGCCGTTCTGCCCGGAACGAGGCTGTACGGCAAGGCGCAGGCGCTGGGGGTGCAGCACCTGGAGGCCCCCCCGTACACGGTGGTCGCCACCCCCGGCTATACCCCGGAGCAGTTGAGCCGGGCCGGCAGACTCGCCGCCGCCTGTGACGTCTTCTACAGCCGGGGCAAGGCCGTCGCGTGGTTCAACTCGGTGGTCGAGGCCCTGAGGCTGACGCCGAGCGCATTCCTCGCCGCCTTCGCCGATTTCCTTGGGGAGCGCGGGGAAGCGGACATCGCCGAGGAGGAGATCTGGGGGCTGCAGAGAAGGTTCCTGGAGCAGATATTCAGGGAAAGGAAGAAAGCGAAGCTCCTCCCCTTGGCGCTCGACCTCGCCGACTACCATCACCACTACGCCTCGGCGCTGATGGCTGCCCCGCCGACGCCCCCCACGCCGAAACAGCTGCGCCGCCTCGACCCGCTGCAGCTGCCGCTGGCGCTCGCCGCCAGCACCACACTGGCGCGCTTCAGCTACGAGGTTCTGGAGATCCTGGACGCAGGCGAACCCGACCTGGCCGAGTTCTGTGCCTGTTTCAATGCGACCGGCTCCTGCGCCCTCATCTACCCTGCGCACGGCGAGGTCTGCACCGAGTCGGTTTCCCCTCCCTATTTCGAGCTACTGCTGGCACTGGACGGGAAACAAAGCGCCAGAACCCTCTGCCGCAGCACCGGGCTCTCGGAAGAAGAGGCCCGCGAATTCCTGAGCTTCGCCCTCGCCGAAGGGATAGTTGAGCCCGTCGCGCGCCTTCACGTTTAATGGGATCTCTTTACTCCCATTGGCCGCTACCGTAGCATCTCCCGCCCTCGCACGATCCGTATACACTACCCTCACTCATTTTTACTTGTGACCGCGCAATGGCAGATATTGTGTTTACTTCATAAATGCACTGTCAGTAACTTTTTGAACCAGACATAAATTTTGCGGTAAGTCAAACAGTTGCGCCGTTTTGGTTAGCCTATTTACACTTTTTCATCTGTGCTAAAAGGACTGACTGCGACAGCGAAAAAGGGAGACGGACAGGTTGTATCCTGCTTATTAATTGGCGCTTTTTCAGTTGATTTATGAAGCCGCGCGTATTAAAGTAGGCGCCGTTGCGAGCGCCCCAATAGATTAAAGCGTTCTAAAACGATCCTAAATACAGGAGATTACAATGGTTCAAGTCTTCACACGCCTCATCCCGCTGCTACTGCTGCTAGCACTAGCCCGGCCCGGTTTCGCCGCTCAGGGCCTGGCCATCGACCCGGCAACCTGCCTGGGCTGCCACGGCAACAAGATTTCCGCCGAGGCAATGGCCAACTCCGTACACGGCAAAAACGGTTGCACCAGCTGCCACATCGAGATCGTCGAACTCGCCAAGCACATGAAGGGCGAGATCAAGGTTGGCAAAGTCCAGTGCGTTCGCTGCCACAAGAAGGAAGCGGCCGAGCACGCCAAGAGTATCCACAGCGAGAAGGGCATCGGGTGCGCACAGTGCCACACCGACATGCACAGCCACACCTACTGGAACAAGGACAAACGTAGGGTCCTCGTCAAGTGCACCCAGTGCCACAAGGACGAGCGCGGCTTCACCCAGTCGGTACACGGCAAGGGCGTACTCGCCGGGAACCAGGATTCGGCGGCTTGCAACGACTGCCACAACCTGCACGAGATCAAAGCGCTGGGCGATCCCAACTCGCACTCCAACCGCGAGTTCCACACCAAGGTCTGCCTGCGCTGCCACGCCGACGAGAAACTTGTCGAGCGCAACCACATCTCCGAAGTCGCCGTCAAGAGCTACATGGAGAGCTACCACGGCAAGAACTACCGCCTGGGCTACCCGGAAAAGGTCGCCGGCTGCGCCGACTGCCACACCGCGCACGCCATCCTGCCTTCCAAGGACCCGAAGTCCTCGGTCAACCCGGCTAACCTGGTCCAGACCTGCTCCAAGTGCCACAGCAAGGGGAGCCAGCTCTTCACCAAGTTCTACGCCCACGGCGAGCACAACGACCGCGAGAAGTATCCCATCCTGTTCTACACCTTCATCGCGATGACCGGCCTGCTGGTCGGTACCTTCACCGTGTTCTGGATTCACACCCTGCTCTGGATGATCCGCGGCTTCGTGGAGAACCGTGAGAAGGCTGCAGCTCTGGAAGAGGGCATCATCCTGCACCACGTACCCGACGGGCACAAGCAGTACCGCCGCTTCAGAAGGGTCCACGTGTTCATGCACCTGCTGGTCATCATCAGCTTCCTCGGCCTCTCCCTCACCGGTCTGCCGCTTAAGTTCAGCGACCAGGTCTGGGCCAAGTTCCTGATGGATCTCTACGGCGGGGCACCCAACGCAGGCTTCTTCCACAGGGTCTGCGCAGGCATCACCTTCGTCTACTTCGCCATGGCGCTGTTCATGAGCGTACACTTCCTGCTCATCAGGAAGGACATCAAGGGCAACTTCTTCCAGAGGCTCTTCGGACCCGACTCCCTCTGCCCGAACCTGCGCGACATCACCGACGTGATCGGCATGGTACGCTGGTTCTTCTTCAAAGGGCCGAAGCCGGCCTTCGAGAGATGGACCTACTGGGAGAAATTCGACTTCATCGCGGTCTTCTGGGGTATGTTCGCCATCGGCGGCTCCGGCCTGATGCTCTGGTTCCCCGAGTTCTTCGGCATGTTCCTGCCGGGCTGGGCCTTCAACGTGGCCACCATCATCCACTCTGACGAGGCGCTCTTGGCGACCGGCTTCATCTTCTCGGTCCACTTCTTCAACACCCACGGGCGTCCGGAGAAGTTCCCGATGGACTTCGTCATCTTCAACGGCCAGATGTCCAAGCACGAGTTCGTCGAAGAGCGTGGCGATCAGTGGGCCCGTTACGAGAAGGAAGGGATCACCGAGAAGTTCGCGGCCAAGAAATCTTCCGGCATCTTCTACGACTTCTGCCTGAAGACCTTCGGCTTCACCGCGCTGTTCATCGGCATCTCGCTGCTGATGCTGATGATCTACGCCTTCATGCACCCGCACCACTAGGCGGCTGCTGAACCAGCAACAAAAAGGGCCTCCCGATTCGGGAGGCCCTTTTTTTGTTCAAGCTGTCGTTTAAAATGCTCTCCCCCTCCCCTTGCGGGAGGGGGTTAGGGGGTGGGGGAAGGTGCCACCATTGCCATACTACTTGCGGCTTCACCCACCACCCTGCCCCCTCCCGTCAAGGGAGGGGGAGAGGGAGGAGAGTTACAGCATATCCACCGGGTCCACGTCGATGGTGAGGCGGACGGTGGAGGGGTGGCTGAAGCGGCTCCGGAAATGAAAGAGGAGCCGGTGCAGGTCGGCCCGCTCCACCCCCTTCAACAGTATCTGCCAGCGAAACCGCCCCCGCACCTTGCCCAAGGGAGCCGTGACCGGACCCAGCACTTCCACCCGGAGCCGCGCCTCGCGCTTGATCCTGCGCAGGACCGCCGCCGCCTCATCGGCCGCGTGCTCCCCCTGCCCCGCCGCCACCGCCGAAAAGGTCAGCGCCGCCAGGTGCGCAAAGGGAGGGTAGCCGACCTCCTCACGGAAGGCGATCTCCTCCCGGTAAAAGCCCAGGTAGTCGTGCGCCACGGCATGGGTGAGCGCGTAGTGCTCCGGCGCCAGCGTCTGCACCAGCACCCGCCCCGGCTTGTCGCCGCGCCCGGCCCGCCCCATCACCTGGGTCACCAGCTGGAAGGTGCGCTCGGCACTGCGGAAGTCGGGAAGATTCAACGAGGCGTCGGCCGAGAGCACGCCGACCAGGGTCACCCCCGGGAAGTCGTGTCCCTTGGCGATCATCTGGGTGCCGATCAGGATGTCGACCGTCCCTTCCTCCAGCTCCTTCAGGACCCGGGCGTGCCCCCCCTTGCCCCGGGTGGAATCGCGATCCATGCGGGACACCCGCGCGTCGGGAAGAAGCTTCTGCACCTGGTCCTCGACCCGCTCGGTGCCGCGCCCCAGAAGCGTGATGGCGCCGCTTTGGCAGTCGGGACAGGTGCTCGGCGGGAGCATGGTGAAGTCGCAGTAGTGACAGACGTGCTTCCCCTTGATGCGGTGGTAGGTGAGGGTCACGGCGCAGTTGGGGCAGCGCAGCACGTGTCCGCAGGTCTCGCAGACGAGGTAGGTGGCGAAGCCGCGCCGGTTCAAAAAGAGCAGAGTCTGGCCGCCGGCGTCCAGGTTCTCCCCCATGGCCTCGACCAGTTCGGGGAGGAAGATCTCCCCCTTGTGGTTGCGCGCGTCCAGCATCCTCGTCTCCGGCATGGGGAGGTCGCGCACCCGGTCCGGGAGGCTCAGGTATCCGAGCCGGCCGGTCTGGGCGGCGTGGTAGCTCGTTACCAGCGGCGTCGCCGAGCCCAGGAGCACCAAGGCCTTGGCGAGCTTGCCGCGGACCAGCGCCAGGTCGCGTGCGTTGTAGCGCACCCCCTCGGACTGCTTGTAGCTCCCCTCGTGCTCCTCGTCGACCACGATCACCCCGATTCCTTCCAGCGGCGCGAACAGGGCGGAGCGGGCGCCGATGACGATGGTTGCCTCGCCGCGCCGGATGCGGCGCCATTCGTCGAAGCGCTCCCCGTCGGAGAGCCCGGAGTGCAAAACGGCGATGCCGCAGTCGAAGCGACGCTTGAAGCGTCCCACCAGCTGAGGGGTGAGGGCGATCTCGGGGACCAGTACCAGTGCGCTCCTGCCGGCGTCGAGCGCCACCGCGATGGACTGCAGGTACACCTCGGTCTTGCCGCTGCCGGTGACGCCGTGCAGCAGAAAGGGCGCGAACTCGCCGGCAGCGAGCGCGGCCGACACCTTGCACAGGGCCTCGGCCTGGGCGGGGTTCAAAGGGAGTGGACCGTCGTGGCCGTACTCCTTCGCCTTGAAGGGGTCGCGGTACACCTCGCGCTGGGAAAGACGTGCAGCACCCAGTTCCACCAGGCGCCCCAATTGGGCGGTGCAGGGGCCGAAGCGCTCCCTGAGCTTCGGGCCGGAACACTCGCCGACCTCCAGCAGGTACTCAAGGATCTCCAGCCCCTTGCCCCGGGGGCGCGCCGTACAGTCGGGGTCCGCGGTGTAGACCCGCTCGGTGCGCACGCTCTTGCCGCCGGCCAGGTACTCCTTGAGCACCGGGGTGCCGTCCTCGGACTGCTCGCAGCGGTAGCGGCTCACCAGGTTGATCCCGGCCGGGAGCGCCATCTTGATCACCTCGCCCAACGGGTGCAGGTAATAGCCGGCGATCCAGCGGTAGAAATCGAGCTCGGCCGCGGTGAACAGGGGCTCCTCGTCGAGGATCTCGAGCACTTCCTTCAACTCGCCCGCGCCGGGCGCGTCGGCATCGCCCAAAAGGTAGCCGGTGACCTTGCGCCTCCCGAACGGGACGAGGACGCGCTTGCCGGCCTGGACCGCGGATGACAGACGCTCGGGCACCAGGTAGTGGAAGCTTCCCTCCAGGGGGAGCGGGATGGCGACCTCTACGATGTGCTGGCTGGTTGTCTGCATGGGATTGGGAGTGGTACCCCTCCCCCCGGAGGGGGGAGGTCGGGAGGGGGGAAGAAGGGTATCAGGACGCTGCGCGCCCCCTCCCTGTCCCTCCCCCTCCGGGGGTGGGAACGCTACGGGAGAGTTCTGCCTGCTGCCGCGTCCTGAGACGATCCTTCTACTTTTTGAGAACCTCTTCGGCCACGGCGCGCCCCAGGGCCTCGCACTCGGCGAGGATTTCGGGCTTGGGCATGAAGGGAGAGCGGACCAGCGCCACCGGGAGTTTGAAGTTCATGCTCTTCAGCCTCTCCTCGGCCATGCGGCACGCCTCACCGGACCAGCCGTAGCTGCCGAAGACGCCGCCGATGTTCCCTTTCAGGCTCACGGTGGAGAGGTAGGCAAGGACGTCCCACATCGGCTTGGGGATGTCGCGGTTGATGGTCGGGGTGCCGAAGATGAGACCGTCGCACTCCTCCATGAGGTCGCGGATATCCGCCACCGAGGCGTGGTTGATGTGGCAAAGAGTGACGTGGACACCGGCCTCGCCGGCGCCCTTGGCCACCGCCTCGGCCATCTGCTCGGTGTTGCCGTGCGGGGAGATGTAGAAGATGGCGACGCGGCGCCCGGCGGCTTTGGGCTGGGACCACTTCTGGTACAGCTCCACCGCCTTCCTGGCGTCGCTGCGATACACCGGGCCGTGGCTCGGGCAGAGCATCTTCAGCTCGATGCCGTCCAGCTTCGCCACCGCCTGCAGGATGCGCTCCTTGAAGGGACGCATGATGCAGTCGAAGTAGAAGCGGGTTTCACCGGAGAAATCGGGGCACTCGTCGGCGAAGAGCCCTTCCGGGGAATAGTGCGAGCCGAAGGCGTCGCAGGAGAAAAGCACCTGGTCCTCTTCGAGCAGGGTGAACATGGTATCCGGCCAGTGCAGAAACGGCGCGGCGATGAAGCGCAGCGTGCGTCCGCCCAGGTCGATCTGGTCGTTGTCCTTGACGATGCGGGACTCGAAGGGAAGGTGGATCTGGTTCCCCAGGAAGGTGCGCGCGGCCTGGCTGGAGACCACCGTCGCCTTCGGGCAGTGTTTCAGGAGCTGGGACAGGGAACCGGAGTGGTCCGGCTCGGAGTGGTTCACGACGATGTAGTCGACCTCGGCCGGATCGACGATGGAACGGATCTTCTCCAGGTATTCGTCGAAGCGCTTGGCCTTCACGGTATCGATGATGGCGATGTGGGACTGGCCCTGCACCAGGTAGGAGTTGTAGGTGGTGCCGTACTGGGTGGGAAAGAGATCGTCGAAGACGGTGAGGCTGGGGTCCTTGACCCCGATCCAGTGGAGACCCTTTCCAAGTTCAACTGCTGCGGACATCTGCTACCCCCTGTCGTATCTCTCATGGCGGTCGACGCTGCCGACCGACGCTCAGTCGCAAGCGGCCCCCGCGGCGGGACGCCGGGGGGCCGTATACACAGTTGCAAACGATACCAAAACCAACGACTTAAAGCAAGGAAAAGGCTAGTTTCCCGCCCCGCCCCTGCCGCGGCGGTACTCGACCACCGGCTGGGCATCGCGACGGCCGGCGCCCTGTCCCGGGCGCGCGCTCTGGCCGGGGCGCCCACCCTGGGACGGGCGTCCCTTGGGAGCGAAACCCTTCTTGCGCGGGTCGAATCCGGGGCGTCCCTTGCGTGCGCCGGGGCCGCCGTTGTTCCTTCTCAGCGGACGGGTCGGCTCGAGCCCCTCGATCACGTGCTGGGGGAGCGGCTTGCCGGTCAGACGCTCGATGCGGTCCAGGTAGGCAACCTCGTTCATGGAGCAAAACGAGATGGCGATCCCGGTGGCGCCGGCGCGGCCGGTCCGGCCGATCCTGTGCACGTAGTCCTCGGCGAACTTGGGGAGGTCGTAGTTGATCACGTGGCTGATGCCGGAGACGTCCAGACCGCGGGCAGCGACGTCGGTGGCGACCAGAAGGCGCACCTTGCCGCGACGCATGTTGGAGATGGTCTTGTTACGAGCACCCTGGGACATGTCGCCGTGCAGCGCCGCGGCCGCATGCCCCTGCGAGTAGAGCTCGAAGGCGAGCTGGTCGGCGTCCTTCTTGGTAGCCGAGAAGATGATCGCCTTGGTCACGCTGGCGTCGGAGACCAGGTGCTGCAGCAGGCGGTTCTTGTGGCGCATGTCGTCGGCCACGTGCAGGCGCTGCTCGATGGAAAGGTTGGTGACCTGCTTCACGTCCACCGCGACGCGGACCGGGTCCTTCAAGAGGCGCTGGGCCAGCTTCGCCATGGCGTCGTCCATGGTGGCGGTGAACAAAAGGGTCTGGCGCTCGGTCGGGGCCGCGGCGGCGATCCTGTCCACGTCCTCGGAGAAGCCCATGTCCAGCATGCGGTCGGCCTCGTCCAGGACCAGCATCTCCAGGCGCGAGAAGTTGATGGTGCGGCGGTCCAGGTGATCGATCAGGCGCCCCGGGGTGGCAACGATGATGTCGACCGGGCTGGACAGCAGCATCATCTGGTCGCGGTAGGGCATGCCCCCCAGGATGGAGCCGCAGCGCACCCGCATGAACTTGCCGTAGGTCCTCACCGCGTCCACCACCTGGATGGCCAACTCGCGGGTCGGGGTCAGCACCAGGATGCGCGGCCCCTTGCCGCGTACCGGCGACGGGACCAGGAGACGCTCCAGGGCGGGGAGGACGAAGGACGCCGTCTTCCCGGTGCCGGTCTGGGCGCTGCCGATCAGGTCGCGGCCGGAGAGGGCCAGCGGGATCGACTCGGCCTGGATCGGGGTCGGCTCGGTGTAGCCGCAGGCGTTGATTGCTTTGAGGAGAGGGGCGGAGAGGTTCAGTGATTCAAAAGACATGCGTTTCCTTTACGTACCCTCGCGGCAAAGCAGGGCCACGCTGCATCCCGGGAATCCCCACGGGACGAAAGCGGCTGCTGCGCCGGAAGGCGGTGAAATGTGGGGCGTGCCAAACCCGCCGCGACAACGATTGTCGCAGGCTTAGCTGAATATTACTCGGCAACACGCCATATGACCGGCAAACCGTACATCGTTGCCAACCAATTAGCTGCTGCCGCATTTCTCGTGGGGATTAACCTGAATGCGAAGGGGTTGGATCGATGGGAGGGGTATTACCCCGGTGGAACTGATGTCAGTCAGGCGAACAGCTTTACTACAGGTGCCCGACAAAGGCAAGTTTTTCTTTTTTTGTATACGTTTACAAGAGAAAACCCCGCTTTGTGGGCGGGGTCTTCTTGCGTGCCGGTGACGTAGCAACAGTCGTGGAGGGGCACGTCGCTGGCTGGTCCGAGACTACTTCTTCTTGGCAGCGATGGCGTCCTTCAGGGCCTTGCCGGGGCGGAACTTGGGCACCTTGGCTTCGGCGATCTTGATCTCCTTGCCGGTCTGCGGGTTCCTGCCGGTACGGGCCTGACGGCTGGCAACTTCAAAGCTGCCGAAACCTACCAGGGTTACCCTGTCGCCCTTCTTCAGCGCACCGCTCACGGTGGAGATGAATGCACCGACGGCCTTCTCGGCTGCGGCCTTGGGGATGTTAGCGGACTTCGCCACTGCTTCGACCAGTTCTGCTTTAGTCATGTGAAACCCTCCTTGGCTGGATTAAATTAACGCCACTATAATCATATATTCGTAATTTGCAAGGGTTTTCTTGTGCCTGCTTCCATTTTCTCCGCGACAGGAGCGGATCTAGCCCGTTTTTGAGGCCTCGATCCGCTCCTGGCAAGGCTTTACGGGGATCCGTTCGGCGCCGTTAAACAACCGCCCCCGCCGCGCACAACCATCGCTATTCCGGCAACTTACTGCGCAGAGACGGCGTCGGCCGGGGGTTCCGCACTGTAGCTCGTCGGCTCGGTCCCCGATACGAAGCACTCCTGCACCGCTCCCGGCGTCCCGTCCTTGGCCAGGCGCCCGTTGCGCGGGTCGATGAGCGCGAAGGTGACGTTGCCCGGGGTGGGGAACGACTTCACCGGGACACCGGCCATGGCCCGCTGCATGAACTCGGTCCAGATCGGCGCCGCCGCCTGCCCGCCGGAACCGCCGGCGCCGAGGCTGCGCTCCTGGTCGTAGCCGACCCAGACCCCGGCCACCAGCTGCGGCACGTACCCCACGAACCAGGCGTCCTTCATGTCGTTGGTGGTGCCGGTTTTGCCTGCCACGGGACGCCCGAGGGCGCGCGCCCGTCCCCCGGTGCCGCTGGTGACGACGCTTTCCATCAGGTTGGTCATGATGAAGGCGGTCTCGGGGGGGATGACCGGTATCACGCCGCCGGTCGCCTCGGTGAGCACCGGCTGTCCCGGCTGCGGCACGGCCGGCGGGACCTTCCCTTCCTCCCCCTCGTCTTCGGCGGACGCGTCGGCCTGGGCGCTGGACATCTTGCCGAACACCGGCACTTTCGGCTCCTGGATCTCTTCCAGCACGTTGCCGTCGCGGTCGAGCACCTTGGTGACGAAGTAGGGCGTGGTGCGGTAGCCGCCGGAGGCGAATACGGAGTAGGCGCTGGTGAGCTCCATCGGGGTGACGCTGGACGAACCCAGGGCCAGGGTGAGGTTACTGGCCAGGGGCGAGGTGATCCCCAGCTTCTTGGCGTAGTCGATGGCGGTGCCGACCCCGATCTGCTCCAGGATCTTCACGCTGACCACGTTGATGGAGTTGGTGAGGGCCTCGCGCATGGTGACCGGGCCGCGGTAGACGTTGTCGTAGTTCTTCGGCTTCCACGCCTTGTCGCCGCCGCTGTCGTACTCCACCTGGGAGTCGTCGATGATGCTGGCGGTGGTCATGCCGTGCTCAAGGGCCGCCGCGTAGATGACCGGCTTGAAGGCTGAACCGGGGTTTCTCTTGGCCTGCATGGCCCGGTTGAACTGGCTCTTCTTGTAATCGTAGCCCCCCACCATGGCGCGCACGCCCCCGGTCATCGGGTCGATGGCGACCAGCGCAGCCTGCGCCTCGGGGGTCTGGTCCAGGGCGAACACCGCCCCCGCCTTGTTCTTGTCCGGCTCCTTGACCTGCAGTTCGAGCACGGCTCCCAGCCCGATGGCCCGCTTGGCCTGGGGCTTGCCGTAGCTGTTGACCAGTTCCACCTTGCCGGCCCAATCCATGTTCTTTCTGGGGAGCGTGCCGGTGCGGTCGCCGACCCGGACCGCCAGCTCGCGTTTGGCCGCGTCGACCCCGGTCACCACGCCCTGGTACACCACCCCCTGCTTCAGGGAGAGATCGTCGATGTCGTCCTCGACCTTCTTGCAGAAGGGCTCCACCTCGGCCTCGGCGAGGTACTTCGCGGCGCCGCGGAAGCCCTGGCGCTTGTCCACCGCCTTCAGGCCGTTGACCACGGAGTCGTAGGCCGCCTTCTGCATCTCGGCGTTCATGGTGGTGTAGATCTTCAGGCCGTCCTTGTAGAGCCGCTCCTCGCCGTACTTCTCGACGAGCTGCTGCCTTACCTGCTCCAGGAAGTAGGCGGACTGCTCCGCGTTCACCTTCTTGAGGGGCTGGATCACGATGGGGGTGGCCTTGGCATAGTCCGCCTCGACCTGGGTGATGTACCCTTCCTTCACCATCCGCTCCAGGACGTACCCCTGGCGCTCCTTGGCCCGCTCCAGGTGCTTGATCGGGGAGTAGCTGTTGGGCGCCTTGGGGAGCCCCGCCAGCATCGCCATCTCGGCCAGGTTCAGCTTGTCCACTTCCTTGCCGAAGTAGGTCTCAGCCGCAAGCTGCACACCGTAGGCGCCGGCGCCGAGATAGATCTGGTTCAGGTAGATGTAGAGGATCTCGTCCTTGGTGAGCCGCTCCTCCATCCTCTTGGCGAGGATGGCTTCCTTCAGTTTCCTGGAGAATTTCTTTTCCGGCGTGAGCAGCATGGACTTGGCCACCTGCTGCGTGATGGTGGAGGCCCCTTCCTTCTTGCGCATGGAGATCAGGTTTTTCACCGCCGCGCGGGCGACACCGAGGTAGTCGATCCCCTTGTGCTGGTAGAAGTTGGAATCCTCGGCGGCGACGAAGGCCTGGATCAGCCGTTTGGGCATCTTGTCCACCGGCACCACGGTGCGCCGCTCCAGATAGAACTCGCCGACCAGGGTGCCGTCCTGGCCGTAGACCTGCGAGAGGATCGGGGGGCGGTAGTCGGCGAGACGGTCCACCTTGGGGAGCGCCCCCAGGAGGTAGAAGAAGTAACCGAGAAAGGCGAGCAGCATGATGGTGGAGCCGCCGGCGGCGCCCCAGAGCAGGTACTTCAGGGTGGGTGCTGGTGCTTTTTTCAACCTGCGCTGCGGCTGTCGCGGCTGCGCCTTGTAGATTTCCATGTCGAGAGGGTCTCCAATCGGGTCGATGCGTGCGCTGGATCATGGGCCTGGCGTACCCGGAAGGCCGATGGTCGGGGAGGCGGGAAGCTCCTTGGCCCCCTGCGGCAAGGGTAGAGCTGGTCGGGAATCTGCGGGTGCATCCAGGTTATGCCGGGCCCGGGAGCCGGGCACCAAGACTGAAGAGTATCCCAGATTGCCGTAGTAATTCAAGGTTATTATGCTTCCCTCTCCCGGCGCGCTCCGTCCGGAAGAGCGCGATCGCCGGTCCGCAGCGGGGAACTCCGCGCCCCTCGAAGCACGGGGTCCGGGCGGCTTATCCCTTTATAATGTATACACATTCTCTTCTGCGGCGAAAAAATGCTACTATACGGATCTCAATTATCCAAGCCGGACCCGGAGCCTGATCCCAGAGATGACCAGCTATCTCCCCAAACTCGCCAAGAACCTGGTGCGCGGAGCCTTCATGGAGCTCTACCTGACCCCCAAGCCGGGTCTCGTCGACCTCTGCGACTGCGGCGCCCACCCGGACCTTTCCGTGCCCCGCATGGAGGCGTCGTTGAAGATCGTCTCCCTGTACCTCATGGATCTTTGCGATGCGGTCCTGTCCGGCGAGGACCTGGCGGCCCGGGTGCGCCTGGGGGTCGCTGCCGAACGCGCGGTGCAGCGTGCCGTTGGGACCAGCTGCCACAAGGGATACATCTTCCTGGGGGGGCTGGTCCTGTGTGCCGGCGCCTGCGCTCCCGGCCGGGACGAGGAGAGCCTGCGCTCGTCGATCGCCGGCCTTGCCGAGCTTTTCTTCGAACACGGGGAACCGGGTTCGGCGCACCGGGTGCGCAACCGCTTCCAGGGAGGGGGTATCCGCGAGGAGGCGCTGGCCGGACTCCCCAGCCTCTTCGACGAAGCCCTGCCGGTGTTCCGGCGCGAGCTCGCCGACGGCGGCAACCGCGGCAGCGCCGTCTTCGCCATGATGGGGCGGCTGATGCAGACCGTTGAGGACAGCACCACCCTGCGCAGCGGCGGCCGCAGCGGCCTGAAAACGGTGCGCGAAGACGGCCGGCTGCTGGAGCGGATGGTGGTACAACGAGACGATTTCCTTACCTTCCTCGCACAGCGTAACGCCCACTACGTAAGCCGCAGCCTCACCATGGGCGGCGTCGCCGGCCTGCTCGCCCTCGCCCTCGCGTGGCTCAGCCACACCGGAGAACTCGAGGCCGCCTAGCCCCCCGCCATCCTTTCCTCCAATTCCCCAGCAATTCCGGTTTACTTACCCCCGGTCGCATGTTAGAATCTCCTCCGCTTGACCCGCTCCACCTCACCCACCACAGGCAGACAAGGGTATCGGCATGTCCTTTGAAGGCGATTTAGAACACCTTCCCTTAGTGGATGTCATCCAGTTGCTGCACCAGACCGGCAAGACCGGCACCCTCACGCTGAAAGGCGTCAAGGGGGATAGCCAGCTCGTCTTCCGGGACGGTTTCATCGTCAGCGCAAACCACGTCAACAACTCCATCCGCATCGGCCAGGTCATGCTGGACATGGGTCTACTGAGCCGCGAGGCGCTGGAAACGGCCCTGCGTGAGCAGCGGGACGCGGGGGAAAACCGCAAGCCGATCATCCAGATGCTGATCGAGGGCAACGTCGTCCCGACCCAAGCCGCCTACCAGGGGTTGGAAGCCCTCATCGAGATGACCATCGTCGACGTGCTCACCTGGTCGCGTGGGACCTTCTGCCTCGAGGTGGACAAGATCGTGGTCTCCGACGAGTACCGCTACTTCCCCGAGCAGATCAACATGAACACGCAGAGCATCCTCATGGACGCCCTGCGCATCTACGACGAACGCAAGCGCGACGGCACCCTCACCCCCGAATCCATCTTCGGCAATATCGCCGCCCCCGAAGCGCAGCGCAGCTCAGCCGAACCCTCCGCCGCCGAGCTCTCCGCCGCCGACCTGGGGCTGGAGGAGTTGGAAGGGCTGGAGCGGCACATCCCGACCTTTTTTTCGGCGCTCCAGGAGGAGGTCCCCGACACCCCGGCCACGCGGCTGCAGGGTGAACTGGCGGGAATCCCGGCAAGCGATCAACAGCAACTATTCCGTTACCTGGAGCAGCTCTCGGCGCGCGCCCCGGAATCCGGCAGCAGCCTCGGCGTCATCCTGCTGACCTCCGCGAAACTCATGCGCGAGTGCTGCGCCACGGTCTGCGGCCCGCGCTTCATCTGCGCCACCGACGACGCCGAGCAGCTCGACCCCGTCATCGACCAGGCCCTGTCCCGGGAGAAGACCCCGCTATTGCTGCTGGACGCGGGGGAGCCTTCCGGCAGAAACGGACGCGACCTGGCCGGCTTGCTCAAGAAAACCCGGGAGCGCTTCGCCGACCTCGCCATCGTGCTCCTGGCCGCCCCGGGCGACTACGCGCTCTGCGCTGCCGCACAGGAAAACGGCGTGTCGGCGCTGCTGCCGCGCCCCTGCCGCGAGCAGCGCCCCGACACCTTCATAACCGACACCATCGACAGCTGCCGGGCTCTGGCAGCCTACCTGGACCGGGACCACGGCAAGCCCGAGCAGGACCTATCCGGCAAGTTCCGCAACCGGTTTCTCGCCCTCGCCGAACAGCACGACCCACCCGAGGTCACCTTCGCACTGCTGCAGGCGGCCTGCAGCGTTTTCCGCCGCGGCGTCACCCTGGTGGTGGTACGCTCGGAACTGATCGCCGAGCGGGCGATCGGGGTGGATGCGGCCGGAGCCGTCACTTCGGTAAAGCTGCGCCTTTCCCCATCCGAGGGGTCGCTGTACCAGCGCGCCCTCAGCGGCGAGATCTGCTATGGCGATGCCGACCAGGCGCTGCGCGACACCATGTACGGGGCCATCGGCTCCCCGTTGACCGGCAAGGCGCTGCTCCTCCCGGTGAAGAGCTTCGGCCGCGTCATCGCCATCATCTACGCGGATTTCGGCCCGGGGACCGGAACCGACCCGCAGGTGCCGCTGCTGGAGCTTTTGTCCCAGCACGCCGGCCTCGTGATCGACAACATCCTGTACCGCAAGCGCTGCGCCCAGAAATAACGGCGCCGGCCGCTCAAGCCGGTCACCGGGTGCGCCGAAAAGAAGACCCGTCTGCCATTCATTTCAATCTGCCGCAGCAAGAGAGGGACCGCCATGGATGCCAAGATTTTCGTCCAGATTCTGGAAATAGCCTTCAGCAAGAAGGTTTCCGACGTGCATTTCGAGGTGGACAACCCTCCCTTTTTCCGCGGCAAGGGGCAGATCATCCGATCGAAGCTCCCCGACCTCACCGCGGAAGACACGGAATTCATCGCGGCCCAGATCCTGACCCACCACGGCCGGCGCTGGGAGCCCGACCAGAAGGAGTTCGACACCTCCTTCTCCCTCCCCAGCGGCGCGCGCTTCCGGGTCAGCATCTTCAAGCAGCGCGGGCACTTCGGCATCATCATGAGGGTGATCCCCGCCCACATCGGCACCTTCGACGAACTGCGCCTGCCGCCGGTCCTTGGTGAGATCGTCAAGGCCCCCAACGGGTTGATCCTGGTGACCGGCCCGACCGGCAACGGCAAGTCGACCACGCTCGCCTCGATGCTGCGCTACATCAACGAGCACTTCAGCTACAACTGCATCACCATCGAAGACCCCATCGAATTCCTGTTCCACTCCGAGAAGAGCTGCATCATCCAGCGCGAAGTCGGCATCGACACCGACAGCTTCAGCTCCGCACTGAAGGCCGCGCTGCGCATGGACCCGGACCTGATCATGGTGGGAGAGATGCGCGACACCGATACCATCGAGTCCTGCCTCATGGCCGCCGAGACCGGGCACCTGGTCATGTCCACCCTGCACACCCAGGGGGCCGTCTCCACCATCAACAGGATCGTCGGCCACTTCCCCCCCGACGCGCAGGAGATCGTGAGACAAAGGCTCGCCGACATACTGGTGGCCACCGTCTCGATCCGCCTGGTCATGAACAAGACCGGCGAGAACATCATCCCGGTGCTGGAGATCATGCGCGCCACCACGACCATCCAGAGCTGCATCCGGGAGGGACGCCTGGACGAGATCGAGGCGCACATGGAGAACGGCCGCAGCCAGTACCAGATGCAGACCCTCGACCAGCACCTGATCCAGCTGCACGAGCAGGAGCAGATCACCATGGAGGAGGCCAAGCGCCTGTCCCACTCCATGGACCTGGAGCGCAAGCTCATGTTCACCAACTAGAGGCACGGCTCCGCCAGCGCGAGGGATCACGGTTCGAACCGTGGTCCCTTTTTTTGCGTCCGCCTCTCTCCAGCCCATCTGTGTACTCACCAAGATTAAAGAGAGTACAAAAAGTAGTTCACCCACCCGCCGCTGATTAATTTCTCAGCACCACACCACCTCTCCCGCAGCGCAGTTTTGCCAACAAAAACGGCACAATCCCCATTGCCTGCATATTTATTACGCAGCAATGCCCAAAAATGGTTCACCGTGTGCATACTCCTGCGTCATATTTCAGCATGCCGGGCTCCCAACCCCGACGCGGCTGATGAAAGAGCGGGCAAAAACCGCTCCTACAATGCTCAAGGAGGATGTATGTCGCCACAGATTGACGAGAAAGTAGAACCCATTTTCCAGGAAGTGCTGAAGAGAAACCCGGGCGAGGTCGAGTTCCACCAGGCGGTCCGCGAGGTTCTGGAATCGCTGGGGCCGGTGCTGGTGAAGCACCCAGAGTTCGCGGAGCGTAAGATCATCGAGAGGATCTGCGAGCCGGAGCGCCAGATCATCTTCCGGGTACCCTGGCAGGATGACGCCGGCAACGTTCACATCAACCGCGGCTTCCGCGTCGAATTCAACAGTGCCCTCGGCCCCTACAAGGGCGGCCTGCGTTTCCACCCCTCCGTCTACCTCGGCATCATCAAGTTCCTCGGCTTCGAGCAGATCTTCAAGAACTCCCTCACCGGCCTCCCCATCGGCGGCGGCAAGGGTGGTTCCGACTTCGACCCCAAGGGAAAATCCGATAACGAGATCATGCGTTTCTGCCAGAGCTTCATCACCGAACTGTACCGCCACCTGGGCGAGCACACCGACGTGCCCGCCGGCGACATCGGGGTGGGCGGACGCGAGATCGGCTACATGTTCGGCCAGTACAAGCGGATCACCAACCGGTTCGAGCCGGGCGTCCTGACCGGCAAGGGGCTCGACTGGGGCGGCTCCCTGGTGCGCACCGAGGCGACCGGCTACGGCGCCACCTTCTTCGTCGACGCAATGCTGAAGGTGCGCAAGGAATCTTTCGAAGGAAAGACCTGCTCCGTCTCCGGCTCGGGCAACGTGGCCATCTACACCATCGAGAAGATCCACCAGCTCGGCGGCAAGTGCGTCACCTGCTCCGACTCCAACGGCGTCATCTTCCACGAAAAGGGGATCGACCTCGAGCTGGTCAAGCAGTTGAAGGAAGTGGAGCGTCGCCGCATCGAGGACTACGCCACCTACCACAAGGACGCGAAGTACATCGCCAACGGCAACATCTGGAACGTCCCCTGCCAGGTGGCCATGCCTTCCGCGACCCAGAACGAGATCAACGGCAAGGACGCCGCCACCCTGGTCAAAAACGGCTGCATCGCAGTGGGCGAAGGGGCCAACATGCCGACCACGCCGGAGGGGGTCAAGGTTTTCCTGGAGGCGGGAATCGCCTACGGCCCGGGTAAGGCGGCCAACGCCGGCGGGGTTGCCACCTCCGCGCTGGAGATGCAGCAGAACGCGTGCCGCGACGCCTGGACCTTCGAGTACACCGAACAGCGTCTGGCCCAGATCATGAAGAACATCCATGACACCTGCTACGAGACCGCCGCCGAGTACGGCACCCCGGGCAACTACGTGAACGGCGCCAACATCGCCGGCTTCATCAAAGTCGCCAAGGCCATGGTGGCCCACGGCCTGATCTAATCGGACTCACCGCAGCATCTGCAAAAACGAAGAAGGCTCGACCGCATGGTCGAGCCTTCTTCGTTTTTGGCAAAAGGGACTGGCTCCGTCAGGTGCCTGTCCCTCTAGCGGAACGCCGCTTTCCGCTCAGCCAGCTTCCCCAAGCACTAAGGGGACAGGCACCTGACGGAGCCAGTCCCCTCCTTCGGACAGGGGGGATTTGCCTTGGCCCACCCTCTGCCCCCTTACGAGAACGCCGCCAGCAACTCCTCCACCTCCCGGCGCAGCTCCCCGATCTCCTGACGCAAGCCCCCCACCTCCTGTTCCAGCTGCTCCAGCCGCTCGTTCCCCGGCCGGGTCCTCGGCACCGGAGTTGTTGTCGGCTGCTCCGGCTCCTCCTCCGGCAGTTCCGGCATCCCCGCAAAGACCTGGGCGTAGCGCGCCTCCTTGCGGCCCGGCTGGCGCGGCAATCTCACCACCAGCGGCGGGCCGTGCTGCTGCAGCGCGAGCAGTATGTCCTCCACCGCCGCCAGGTCACCCGCCTCGGCCATACGTTCGCCGCGGCTGCGCAGCTCCGCCGCCGTCTGCGGGCCGCGCAGCATCAGCTCGGCGAGCACCGCGCGCGCCGGAACAGCAAGCCCCAGCTTGTCCCCCATGGAGTGAACGTACTTGTCGACCCGCCCCCCGGTGGTGGTCAGTCGCGCCAGCCCGCGCGCTCCCAGCGCCTCGAGGCCGCGCTGCAGGTCGGCTTCGGCGAGGCTCATGACCGGGTCCCGGTTCGACTTCTGGTTGCAGGCCGCGGCGAGCGCGTTCAGGGTGAGCGGATAGTATTCCGGCGTGGTGAGTTCTTTCTCCATCAGGCACCCCAGGATCCTGATCTCCAGCTCGGTCAGATTCATTCTCATCGGCTGCTCCTTTGCATGATAAATCGCGGCAGGCACGACCGCCGTTGCGGGCGTCTCGGACGGCAACGGTACTTTATCAGATGACATGCCCTTTCGGAAAATGTATTATGGACCGGAATTGCGCTCCGGCCGGCAGCCGTACCCGCCCGCCGGCATCCGCCCGCGCCACCCTCTCCTTCGGCGGATGACCCCACACCCCCTGATGAGGAACCCGTAATGGGTAAAGCCAGACTGCTTTACGCGGCCGCGGCCCTGATGCTCGCAGCGGCAACTAATGCGTCCGCCTTCTGCTTCGAAGAAGCCGGTGAAGAATACGGCATCAACCCGCAGATCCTGCGGGCGATCGCCAAAGTCGAATCCAACTTCAACCCCGCCGCCGTCAATCACAACAGCAACGGCACCTACGATTTCGGGCTGATGCAGATCAACTCGAGCTGGGCTCCCACCATCGGCAAACAGCGCTGGAACTCCCTCGGCGACCCGTGCAACAGCGTGAAGACCGGTGCCTGGATCCTGTCCATGTGTATGGAAAAGTACGGCTACACCTGGAAGGCGATCGGCTGCTACAACAGCCAGACCCCGGACAAGCGTGACCGTTACTCGAAAAAGGTCTTTGATCAGTTGCAGCGGGTGAAGCCGTTGCGGCAGGAGGCTGACTACAGGCCCCTCAAGGACAACCTCGAGGCCTTGGTGCGTCAGAAAGTGGAAGGCTGGGTGGATGAAGCGTCGAAAGGCAAGACCGACGAGTTCAAAGAGAAGGTGAAGGGAGCGGTGCCGACTCCCAAGGAAGTGCTGCAGCAAAAAGCGGCCCCCGTCGAAACCACCGCGAAGAGCGCACTCCCCCCGACCACCACCCCGCAGAGCAACGCCATGTCCCCGGAAAACATCGGTTACTACACCGAGGACGGGGAGCACTCGGCAATCCCCATCCCCTAGTCTCCGTGCTTACTTGGCGCCGCATCCGGCCGGCATCACCCACTTGTGCCCCGGAGGCGGTGCCGTATCGGTGATCAGGACACGCTTCCCGGCAGCGTCGTCCTGCCGGACCAGGAACCCCTTCGCCTGCTTCCCCTCCTGCAGAGGATGCGTCCCGAAATCGGGCGCGATTCCCACCAGCTTGAACAACCTCTCCGTCACCGTCTGAAAATCTTCCTTCCCGGTCAACATGAGCACCCGATACCCGGCGGTCTCCAGGATCCTGATCAGCGTGTAGTTATAAGGGTCGTTCTCCCCGATGCTCACGATGTAGCGGTTCCCCTTGTACTCGAAGTAGCGGTCCACCCTGATGCTAAAGGGTATGGCGGCCCCGGCGGGAGACTGGATGATCTTGTTGCGGCTCCAGGCGGCGGAGACAGCGTTGAGCACCGAGTCGACGACGCTGCCGGCATCATGCCGGCTCACATGGCAGACCCACGTGGTCGCCTCGGGGATGGCCGGAACGGACGGTGCCGCCTTTGACGGCGTCGCCGCCGGAGCGTGAGGGGATTCATGCGCGGGTGCCGGTGCCGGTTCAGCTTTCGGTGCCGGTGCCGGTGCCGGTTGTGGAGCAGGAGCAGGAGCAGGAACAGGTGCCGGTTCAGCCTTCGGTGCCGGTTGCGGAGCAGGAGCCGGAGCAGGAACAGGTGCCGGGTTCGGTGCCGGTTGCGGAGCTGGAGCTGGTGCCGGTGCCAGTTTCGGCGCCGGTTCGGCCTTCGTCGTCGGAGCCGGTTGCGGCACAGGTGCAGGCTTCTCTGCCGGTGCCGGAGCAGGTTTTTTTTCCTTCCTGGCCGCCTTCGCCTCAGCCCCATGCAGGGCCGCAGCCGGGATCAGCAGGGTCCGCCCCACCTCGAGCGTCTTGATGTTCTTGATGTCGTTGAGTTCGATGATCTCGGGAACGAGCCGCTCGGCAGCCTCGTTGGACATGCCGAAATGCCCGACCAGGATTTTGAAGATGTGGTCTCCCGGCTTGATGGTGTAGCGCACGTACTCCCCGCCGGAAGAGACCTGCTCCTTTTTGGTCTCAGGCTTGGCCTTCGCCGCCGGCTCTTTCTTTTTGGGCACCGGCTTGTGCTCCTTGGAGGCGGGTTTCTGGACGGGCTTCGGCGCCACGGCCGGCTTTTGCCGATCCAACTCCTTGATGTCGATCTGGAATTCCGGGGGCGCGGCGTGGAGCCGGGCGGGGATCAACAAAAGCGCGAGCAGCAGCGTCGCCTTGTTGGCAGGGATCATCGGTCGCCTCTTTTAGGGGTAGTAGACCACCAGGGCCTTCACCTTGTTGTTGGTCTTGTTGCGGTAGATGGTGAGCGCAGCCGGGCCGTGCGTCGCGCATTGCTCCACGAGGTAATCGCCTTTGGCGGCGCTCGACTCGACGCGATAGCTGTCCGCACCGCCGAACTGGCGCAGCACCCTCTTGAACAGGTCGTCTGAAACGGTGCCGCCGGGGACGGGAATGACCTGAATCGCGCGGTACAGGTTGTTCTCCTTGAACAGCTTGTACTCTGCCCGGATGCCGAGGTATCTCACCCAGCCGGGATGCTTCTTGCCGTACTCGGCATCGAGCTTGGTACCTTCCAGCATGGCGGGGAGGTTCTCCATACCGCGCCGGGGCGCGCTCTTGGCCGGGGCCGCGCCTTGTGCTCTGCCGGCCGGAGGCGTCAGCGGCGTCGCAGCCGGAACCTGAGGGGCAGCGGGGGCCTTCGCGGCGGGCGTTGCCGCGGACGGCAGCGCCTGTGAGGGTGCCGGAGCAGCGCCGGGAGAAGTACCGGGAGCATGCTGAGGGGCGGCGGGAGCAGGTGCACTCGGAGCGGCCGGGGCAGGCGCCGGTTTCACGGCCGGCTTTGCGGCCGGCATGGTTGCCTGTTCGGGGGCGGAGCGCCGGCCGGCGAGGTACGATGCCACCGGAATGGCGACCACCACCAGGACCGGCACGATGAACAGCCAGGGGCTGCGCCGCTTCTTCTGCTCGGCCCGGCGCAGCGCTTCCGCGACCGTCTCGCCGGCGTAGTAGCCTCCGGCTCCCTTGGCAGCCCCGTCCAGCGCGGGGGGGGCCGGCAAGGTCTCTTCGAAAAACTCCTGCCTCGGCGCTCCCGCTCTGACCTCGATGCGGTCTTCTACTTCCGCAAGTGCCGCGTCCATGGGGGCGCTCTTGGCCTCTGCCTGCTGCATGACCTCCTCGAAGGCGGAGGCGGCGCTCTTGCCACTGACGCGCAGGGGGGGATACTCGCCCGCTCCTGCCGGTTCCTCAGGCAGCGGCTGAGACGCAACGACCGCAGCCGGGGTGGTCTCTGCTGCGGCCGCCTGCTCGAGTTCTGCCGGTTCCGGTTCGGGCCGCACCACGCTTTGCGGGGGCTCTTCCTGTGCCGCGACGGCGGGAGCGGCTTTTCTCACTTTGGCCGGAGCCACTTTGACCGGCTGCGGCTCCTCCCGGAGCGGTACGTCAGGCAGGGGCTCCCCCGTCAGCAGCGCCGCCGCGCAACGTTCCAGCAGCGCATCGTCCATGGTGAGGTCGAGTGAGGTTCTGCCATGCCTTTCCGCCTGGGCGGCGTCTTCGCTGTCGCCGGCGAGCAGCACCAGGCGCCCCCCGGAAGGGAGCATCTTGTCCAGGTGGCGCAGCAGGATATCCCCGGAAAATCCGGAGATGCGGCTTTGCACGAAGGTGATATCAGGGGAAAAATCGGAGAGTTCGAATTCACCGAGGGCGAGGGTCGACGCCGTCTGCAGTTGCAGCAGTCCCTGTTCGGCCATGCGGTGGAAGATTCGTTGCACCCGTTGGGTGTCTGCGATGAGGAGGACGCGCGTCATGGGTTCCCTTGGTTTTTAGTGGCACATTCTAGGTTAGAGGAGACGAATAATCAATATTATTCAGCTCATGTGAGAAAATTAGAGCAGCCGAAATCGTGCTATTGGGTTGCGTCGCAGCCTCTAATTATGTTAGATTGCTGCCGGGCCGGCTTTGACAGTCGTACCCGGAGGGATTGTAATGCACCGCTTTTTGAAACACCTGTCTTTCGTGATCATGGCGCTGATACTGGGCGGCTGTGCCACTACCTACGTCCCCATCAGCTGGGGTAAGGGCGACACCGTCAAGAAACTGTCCAAAGAGGACCTTTTCCTGTCAGCTCTTTTCAACCGCTACGACCCTGATCGCAGCACCCTGCGCGTTTCCGGGGCCTCCTTCGAGGAGGTCATGATGCCGGCCGAAGTCAAGTTCCACCTTGGCGCCTACCGCCCGGACACCAAGCTCATCTATCGTAACCTGTTCCAGCAATACAGCGATGAACAACTGCGCTCGGTGATACTGCACGAGTTGGCGCACCATGTGTGGCATAACGGCATGACCCCGCAGCAGCATGAGGAGTGGCGCCAGTACCTGACCGCCAACCCGACCCCGATGCAGTCGATGGTCCGCAGCACCTACAAGCCGGGATCCGATTTCGACAGCGAAGACTTCGCCTATGCGGTGGAGTTCGCCCGTCCGCGCGACATCGAGGAGTTGGTCCAGCTCAAGATCATCACCGTCGAGGAGCGCGACCGGATCATGAAGGCGAAGTTCCCTGAGAACGCTGCTCCCTCCACAGGGAAACCGCTGGTCCGTACCGCCGAAGGTCCTCATCCCGCCTACGACGATGTGGATGCACCCCAGGTTACCCCACCGAAGAGCACCACGGACCAAAAGGACCAGGCCCCGCAGCATGAAATTTATTGACCGTTTGGAAAGAAAGATCGGCCGTTACGCCATCCCGAACCTCACCATCTACCTCATCGCGGGACAGTCGTTCTTCTACCTGATGTACATGACGGGGAAGCTCGACCGGATGGCGACCTACTTCTCCGCCGGTCTGTTCCTGTCCGGGGAGTGGTGGCGCATCTTCACCATCCCCTTCGACCCGCCCCAGTCCAGCCTTCTCTTCACCCTGATCGCCTGGTATTTCTTCTACATGCTCGGCTCGACGCTCGAGGAGCACTGGGGCGCCTTCCGCTATAACGCCTACCTGGTGCTCGGCTGCCTGATCACCTTCGCCGCTTCCTTCCTGGTGCCGGCGTACCCGGTCAGCAACGCGTTTCTCGCCGGCTCGGTCTTCCTCGCCTTCGCCACCCTGTTCCCGGAATTCCAGATCCTGCTCTTCTTCGTGATCCCGGTGCGCATCAAGTGGCTGGCCCTTCTGACCTGGCTCGGCTACGCCTACCAGATCATCGTCGGCGGCTGGCCCTCCCGGATCATGGTGCTGGCGGCAATCGCCAACTACCTGATCTTCTTCGCCAACGACATCTACCTCAACCTGCGCCACGGCAAGAGGCAGATCACCAAGAAGGTCGGCGGACTCCAGTTCCGCGAGAAGGAACTGGTACACAAGTGCACCACCTGCGGCATCACCGAGAAGACCCATCCCGACATGGACTTCCGCTACTGCCCGAAATGCAACGGCCAGTACGGCTACTGCAGGGACCACATCTTCAGCCACGAACACAAGAAATGATCACGCCGCACGCGGGACACGCACCGCTGCGTTACAGGAGAAGCAGATGCTGAACAAGCTGGCCGGCATACAGGGGAAGTTGAACAACATCGGCGACGAAGTCTATCAGACCTGGAGCTACGAGCAGCGCCACGACGAGATCGCCAAGCTGGTGCAGGGCTTCAGAAACGGCCTGCCGGTCCAGATCCTCTGCCAGCTCTCCGCCTCCATCGCCGGGGGCACCGCCGAAGCCGCCGAGCACCTCGCCATCCTGATCTCCCGCCGCGAGAGAAAGACCATCGTGAACCGGGAAGCCGGGTCGGACAAGGCGCTGCGCGAACTGCTGGAAGCGACCCTTCTGCCAGCCAGGAACTGAGTCGCCCGACTCCCGGGACTACTCCTTATCCAGTACCGGCCCCGATCCGTTGATGATCTTCCCCGGCGCCGCTTCGACCGGTGTGAGCATGAAGTCGACGCCTGAGACCATGTCCCCTCCCGGCGGCACCGTCACGCCGCGTGAGGGCGAGGCGGCCGCCTTCAACCGCTGCAACTCGTCGGCGGCTATACGCACCAGGTACCTGCCGGGCCTCACCGTCTTGAAAAGGTAGTACCCGCTTTCCTCCGACAGCGTCGTCGCCTGCGCCCTATCCCGCTGCTCCCCTTCCCCGACCAGTTCCACCCTCACCCCCTTGATAGGGGCCTCTCCTCCTCGCTGCAGGCGTACCGTCACGGTCCCGTCGACTTCGCCGCCGGTGGTCATCGTGAAATCGCACCGGGCCACCACGCCGGCCCTGGGCACGATGCGACACCCTTCTTCGGCAGGGACCATGAAGGGGTCTTCGATCGATGCCAGGTCCACCGTCACATCGACGGGAATGTCCGGCTGCAGGAAAGCGATGACCTGGCCGCCGGTGCCGTCCGGGATGGCCCGGACCCGGCTGCCGTTCAAGAGGAAATCCGCCCGCGACAGCGGCGTCCTTTTGCCGTCAGATTCGGCCACCGTTGCGGAAACAGCGATCATGCCGTAGGGGGTCAGCGGCTCGGCCGAGGCCAAGAGCCGACCGGCGGGAACCTCCGCCACCGAAGAGCGCACGCCGACGTCGAAGCCGTAGGCACCGTCGGTGCTTACATGGCCGGCGACCGAGTATCCCACCCGCCCCAAACGCTTGGACACCCCGAGCCGCACCCCGGTCAACCGGTCCGCCGGCGCATGGGACAAGGCCGAGTTCAGCTGCAGCCCCGGGGCAATCTCCAGGTCGGCGCTGACGTCGATACCGGATGCCTTGGCGACCGGGAGGAAAAAGTAGCCGGCCTCCCCCCTCACGCTGAAGTCGCTCAGCCTGGTGCTGACCTGGGCCTTCCCTGTGGCGTAGGTGTTACCCTGCAGCCGGGACAGATCAGCCTGCAGCGTGGTGTTCCAACCGTTCCAACCACCGGACACGCGCCACTGCGACGTCGTCTCCTGCGCCCCCGATTTCCTGGTGCCAAAGCCCACCTCTACCGAGTACGGTACACGGATGTCGTCCAGCAGAGTGAATGAGGCGTTTCCCTTGACGGTGGTCAGGGTGCGCAGGGGGTCATCACGGTAGTAGAACTGTGGCGAGTAGTAGTTGTGGAAAAGGCGCTGCACCAGTTCCAGGTTCAAGCCGAAGAAGTCACGGCTGCTGGACTTCACGCTGACCAGCTGCCCCTCCAGTCCCCGCCCCGACGCCAGCATCTGGATCACCTCCAGCGACAGCAGGGTGGCGCGCCAGGCCGTGCGCACCCCTGCGCCAAGGTATTCCAGCGACGATCCGTGGCGGTCCGCATGCCGTACCGCCAACAGGGAGCCGGTCAGGTTGCTGCTCAGGCCGAAATCCGAGGTGAAGGTAAGGTTGGAGTCTCCAGCGGCTGCATCCTGGACATCGTGCTGCGTCAGCCCCGTCTGCCACCCCGCCGAAAGGGTGTACAGCCACTCTCCCTTCGGAGTGGTGGCATCGGACACGAATACCTCCTCCGACTCCTGCCGCTCCCCGAACGGACCGTGCAGCACCACCTTGAAGCTGTTGACGCCGTAATAGACGCGCAGGTTCACGAAATGGTACATCCCTTCTGCGGTGGGGGGCTGGTAGCGGATCTGCGTGCCGTTGTGAAAGAGCTCGGCGTCCCAGCCGGACGGGAGCTGGCCGTGTATGTCGTGGGTAAGGAAATTCCCGCCACCCAGCAGGGGGCGGTTGGAGAGGTAGAGGCCGTACATCGGCCTGGTCGATACACCGATGCCGTCCACGTAGGGCGCCTGGTTCGAGCCCAGGGCTACCTGGTTGAACCGCAAAGGCCCCATGCGATGACCGGCAGCACTGCGCCGGGACAGGGTCAGGTCCAGCCGCTTGAGGTCTTCGTTTTCGGTTAGGATGTGCGCCTCCCCAGTCATGTAGAGGAGGTCGCCGGAGAGGTTCATCGAGGTCAGCATCCTGCTGCGGTTGCCCTTGTTGCCGTCAGATGATTGCAGGAACTCCGCGGCAAGGTCCGCCGTCGGGACGGCGGCCGCACGCCTGGGCGCCGTGGTATCGGGATACTGCCGGGTCTGGTCCGCAGCTTTCGGCGTCACGAAGGCACGGCGCTTTCTGGCCTCCTGCAGCGGCAGCGGCTCCCGCGCCCTGAGCTCCAGCGTCGAGCTTTCCCGGCGCAGGTTGAAATCGACCGGTAGCCACCGCGACAGCGCGCCCGAATGCACCAGGATCTCCCCTTTTTGCACGAATGCCGCGCCGTTGATGGAGAAGGATTCCCTGCCGTGGACGGTGTAGCCTTCATCGAGGTCTATGACGAAGGGGCGCGCCTGGTCCAGTGCGAAGCCGAATGCCCTGTCCTTGTCGCAGACAATCGCCAGCGCGAGGGTTTCGGCGAGGGAGCAGACCGGGATGTAGATCTCTCCGTTGCGTTCGGTGAGCAGGAAGCTATCGGTGAGGGTTTGCTTGTCCAGTTCCAGTGCGACCACCAGCTCCTGGTCGGGCACCGGCTCCCCCGGTGCAGCGGGAGCGGCAAAGGACAGCGCGGCTGAAAAGCGGAGATGGGCGAGCAGCACGAGGGCTGCACAGGCACACACCCGGCGGGTATGGGCGCCTGCGCGGGGCACCATAGGCTAGGGAAGGACGACGCTGGTCTCAGCCAGTGGCTTTTTTTCGTCACGCTCTGTGAAAACCAGGCGTACGTTGTCGCCGCTTCTGAGACGCGAGTGCTCCGGCACCACTATGGCCACCTTGCGCACCGTGTTCGGGGTGTAGATGGCAAAGCCCCTTCCCTCCGCGACTTTGTCCTGACCGCGGTAGGCCGCCACGTCGCCGTAGACCGACCTGGTACCGGTCCGGAGCATGGTGAACGAGAGCACCTGCTGTTTTTCCCCGGGCTGCCTGAGCGTGACCGATGCGGGGTCTATGGTCGCACCCGCCTGCAGCTGGCCGTGGCGGGCGATGATGGGAATGGAGATGCCGACGTTGGCCACGATGTTCATCCTGATGACACCGGGCTCCTCGTCCTCTTTCTCGGGGAGGTTGACGACGGCTGGGGCGGCACGGGTGAACAGCAGGTGGGACCGGTATTCACCGGGCTCCAGTTCGGGGGGAATCTTGAACATGATGCGTATGGTCTGGCCACCACCGGGCAGCAGCGTCACCTGGCGCGGGGAAAACTTCACCACCTCGTTGGCGAACTTCTCTCCCTTTTCAGGAGTGGTGACTTCCTGAAAGTCCCCGGCCTCGGTCATCCGCTTCCGCACCATAGCGATCTTGTAGGTGGCCTGAGCGGCTCCGGAGTTTATGATATCCACCTGTGCAGTCCGTTGCCGGTCGGTCAAGACCACCCGCGTCGGGTACACCATGAGATCGGCCGCCACTACCGTCATGGTGGGTATTCCCAGGATGACCTGCGCGGCAGTCACCATCGAAATCATCGATTTGATCAGCAGTAGCTTCACGGCCCCTCCTCATTTCACTGAAACGTTCATGTTGCTGCTGTAGAGGGCGTTGCGCTGGGTCGCGCCCACGTTCAAGGTCCCCCCCACCCAAAAAGCCACAGTCCCCCCGGCTGGAATCACCCCGGTCAGTGCTATGGAAGAAGTTATTGCCGTTACCGTCATCTGGTCCGCACCTGCATTGATGGCCATGCTCGGAGGCAAGGTGATGGTATAGCTTTTCCCTGCGGTCCCGGTGATGGTGAAGCGTGCGGGCGAGAAGGTGGTTCCCAGAGGGATCACGCTCCCCGTGGAGGTCCTGCTTCCTGCGGAAGTGATGGTGACTGTGCCCGAGTACCCCGCGCCGCCGACAACCCTGCCGAAGTTTAAGTCCTGGGTCTTGTTCACTGAGGTCGGCGCGGCAAAAGCGCTGCCTGCCGTTAACAGCCGCAGCACCAGAATGGTCACCCCGAGCTTGGCAGGCATCCCCTTAGCGCGCATCATGCTCTACCCCGCTGCCTTCCGAGTGCTCAATAAGCAAGGGGAGCGCAGATGCGCCCCCCTTGCAGCAGACTGACTCGGGAAGCTAGTTGTAGTTGACGGCTACGTCGATGGTGCCGATGTAGGTGCCCGAGGCCTGGTTGGCGCCGACGGCGAGGGTTGCACCGACTGTAAGGGTCTCGGCGGCGGCACCGAAGGTGTTCAAGGTGCCGGTGCTGGCGGTGGTGAAGGTGCCGATGGTCATGTTGTTGGCGCCGTTGATCAGGTTGGTCGTGTTCGGGAAGGTGATCGCGTAGGTGCTGGCCGGCTCACCGGAGATGGTGAAGGCGGCAGCGGTCGCGGTGCCGCCAAGGGCCGCGGTGGTGGTAACCCCACCGGTAACGCTCTGGGCGCCGGCTGTGCTGACGACGACGGTGCCGCCGGTGCCACCCGACATGAACCTGCCGAAGTTCAGGTCGATGGTCTTGGTAATGGTGACGGGCAGGACGACAGTGGCGCTGGTGGCGGCCGTTGCCGTCGCCGCCTGGCTGACGCCTGCGCCGGCAGCCCACGCCAGGGCGGTGCAACCTGCCATGACTACAACCTTCGCTAACGTTTTCATAGGGGTATCTCCTTTAGTACATGTCCGCACGGTCTTGGGTAAGTAGCTCAATCCCAACACTGAGGGCGACTTCCCGGCGGCGGCCTCCCCCGGCCATGGTGGAGTTGGAGGCCGCTGCCACTGTTACGGTCCCATGGTTGCCTTTCCATTTGGTCCTCCGAACGGATCGGCCGGCTGTTCTGTGCCGGGGTCCCGCTCGCCAAACGAGGTGCCTTTCTGGCAGGTACAGGTGCGTGTTGCGGGGCGTCAGCATGTCGCCTAAGCGCCGCAAACACTCGGCATTTTTCACGACGATTAAATATATCTAACCTCAAAAACTTTTCTACTAATTTAATGGTGTCATGTTTCACGACGCGCCCGAGCTGGTAAGATGTTGTAGTCGCACTCGAGACGGGGCCCGCGAAAGGAAGGGAAATGAACAGGTTGACGCTGATAGGAATGCCCGGATCGGGCAAGAGTGCCATAGGAAGGGTCATCGCCACCCGCCTCGGGTGGGATTTCATCGACACCGACCACTGCATCGAGAAGAGGTTCGGCAAGAAACTTCAGGCGGTGGTGGACCAGGTAGGGGCGGAGGAATTTGCCCGCATCGAGGAGGAAACCGTGCTGGCCCTGCCGGCCGAAGGTCCCATGGTCATCTCCACCGGCGGCAGCGTGGTCTACTCCGATGCCGCCATGAGTCACCTCGCCGCCATCTCCACCGTCGTATTTCTCGACGTACCGATACAGAGGCTGCACGGCCGCATCGCACGGGCGGCACCGCGCGGCATCGTCGGGATGGGCGCAGGGGGGCTGGAGGAGCTGTACCAGAACCGGTTCGAGCTGTATCACAAGTACGCCCACAGCATCGTGCTGCTCCACGGCGAAAACCTGCAGGAAGCAGCCACCAGGGTCATCACTCAATGCGGCGTGTCTTGATGAAGCGACGCCAATCGCGTTGACTTTGTTTACACTGTCCCCTAATATCTACCTCATGCCTGAAGCCATCGAGACAAATAAGTCTTCGAGAGTAAGCCTGTCGGGTCTCTCCTTGATACAGAAGATAAGCGCGGGTTACGCGGCCATGGCCCTTTTCACCGCGGCCGCGCTGGTCTTCTCCTCGTACAACATCTACCGCAGCACCAACATCACCCGCAACATAGCCAACAACGAACTCCCCGTCATCAGCGCCCTCATCGAACTGCGCACCTCGCTTTTGAGCCAGGAGAGCTTCGCCGGCAAGTACGCCATACTTAAGGACCCGGCCTTCATCGATCTCTTCCACCAGCGGCAGGCGGAGGCGTTGGCGAGCCTCGACCTGCTCGGCAAGGGCAACCCCACCGCCGACCTGAAACAGTTGAACGGGCTGTACCTCGCCTACCAAAAGGCCGCGGAAGACCTCTTCGCCGGCAGGACCGGCAGCACCGGTCCGATGCGGTCATCCGCGCTCAAGCTGCTCAACGCGGTGGACGCCTCCTACCTGAAACGCAAGGACATGCTGAAGCTGGTGCTCTCCCGCGCCGACGAGCAGCAGAAACAGACCATCTGGTGGACCGTCGCCATCTCCTGCACCGGATTCCTCCTCGCCATCGGCGTCGCCCCCTTCGTCACCTACCGCACCTTCGGGGCGATCCGGGAGCTGCAAAGCGCGACCCACCGCATCGCGGCGGGCGACTTCGACTACAACCCGGATGTCCCCTCCGGCGACGAGATCAGCGAGCTGGCCCGCGACTTCACCAAAATGGCGGCACGGCTGAAAGTCCTCGAGCAGATGAGCCTGGACGCGAGCCCGCTCACCCGCCTTCCCGGCAACTTCGCCATCGAGCGGGTTCTGGAGGACCGGCTGCAAAGCGGCGACACCTTCGCCTTCTGCTATGCCGACCTGGACAACTTCAAACCGTACGGCGACCACTACGGCTACGCCAAGGGGAGCGAACTGCTCCGCCTGACCGGGGACCTGATCCAGGCCGCGGTGAAAGCGCACGGCGGCACTGACGGCTTCGTCGGGCACGTGGGAGGCGACGACTTCGTCATGGTCATCCCGGCCGAACGCGTCTCCGCGGTCTGCGAGGCAGTCATCGAAAGCTTTAGCGCCGAGGTGGTCAAACATTACTCGCCGGAGGATCTGAAGGTGGGGGGAATCGAGGGGTGTGACCGTTACGGGGTGCAGCGCTTCTTCCCGGTGATCACCATTTCCATCGCGGTCATCATCTGCGGCCGGGACCAGTATTCCTCCGCCGTCGAAATCGCGAGGGCCGCGGCCAAGGTAAAGGACAGCGCCAAGGGGAAACCGGGGAGCAAGTACCTGATCGGTGCCCCGGGGAGGATGACCGCATGAGGACCGGGACGCTCATCATCTGCCTGGCATCCCTTCTCTGCGCGGGGTGCGCCACCACAGGGCCGGGAAAGGGGACCTTCCTGGACCGCTACAGCGGTTCGAAACAGCTGGCGCAGGCGGAAACCATGCTGAAAGAGGGGGATACCCACGGTGCCATGCACGCGCTGGATGGCATCTGCAACGGCCCGGCCGTCGCCGGGGTGACCGACGAAGCGCTCTTTCGCCTGGCGCTCCTGACGCTGAAAGCGAAGCCGGGGTCGGCTCAGGCGCAGCACCTTTTGAAGCGGTTGAAAAAGGAGTACCCGGCCAGCCAGTGGACCGCGCTGGCAGCTCCAGTGAGTGAACAGGCCACTTCGCTCGAAGAGCAGCGGCGCCAGAACAAGGTGCTCAAGGGAAGCAACCAGGCGTTGAGCCGCGAGGTAACCGAGCTGAACCAGCGCCTGGAGCAGTTGAAGAACCTCGACCAGGAATTGGAGAAGAAGGCGCGCTAGCCCTTCACAAAGAACCTTTCGCCGTATGACATGAAAAGAGGCGGCCGGATATCCAGCCGCCTCTTCGTTTTGCCATTTGGCAAGTATCTTCCGCTGCCAAGTCAGAGAATTTTTCCTCGGCCGCTGCACGAGGCCTAACGTCCCCCCCTTGTGAAAGGGGGGTCAGGGGGGATTTCCTCTATAGCAACACCAGCGGCGGCTCATCCAGTGCCGCGACCTGCTCGCGCAACTGCAGGATGTGCTCCCCCCAGTACCGCACGGTGTTGAACCAGGGAAAAGCAGTGGGGAAAGCCGGATCGTCCCAGCGGCGCGCGAGCCACGCGCTGTAGTGCAGCATGCGCAGCGCACGCAGCGCCTCCACCAGGCGCAGCTCCGCCGGGTTGAAGTCGCAGAACTCCTCGTACCCCTTGATCAACTGGGCAAGCTGGACCAGTTGGCGCGGCCGCTCGCCGGAAAGCATCATCCACAGGTCCTGCACCGCCGGCGCCATGCGCGCGTCGTCGAAGTCGACGAAGTGGGGAGCGTCGTCGCGCCAGAGGATATTGCCGGCATGGCAGTCGCCGTGGGCGCGAATGTAGCGCACCTGCGGCACCGACGCGAAAGCCTCGTCCACCACCTGCAACAACTGGCTGGTGACCGCCTCATAGCTTTCCCGGTACTCCTGCGGAATGAAGCGTTCCCCGATCAGGGCGACACTGTCGTAGCCGAAGTCGCGACTCTCCAGGGCCGGGCGGTGCTGGAAGGGACGTACCGAGCCGATGCTGTGGATGCGCCCCAGCATGCGCCCCAGGATCAGGAGGTTATCGTCGTTGTCGAACTCCGGCGCGTGCCCACCCTGGCGCGGGTAGAGTGCGAACCGGAAGCCCTGGTAGTGGAACAGGGACTCTCCGGAGGCGTTGACGATCGGCGCCACAACGGAGAGCTCGTGCTCGGCCAGTTCCAGGCAGAAGCGGTGCTCCTCGACGATCTGTTCGTCGCTCCAGCGCCCGGGACGGTAGAACTTGGTGATGAGCGGCTTCTCTTCCTCTATCCCCACCTGGTACACGCGGTTCTCGTAGCTGTTCAGGGCCGAGGTGCGGCAATCGCAGCGGTACCCCTGGCTCTCTACGGCGTCCATGATGAAATTCGGGGTCAGGGTGTGGAACGGGTGCTGGGCATCGTGCATAAGGGGTCCTCTCCGGGGTGTTGTTGACCCAGGCACAATAGCATCAATCGCCCCGGGAACCAAGCGGCGTGACGCGCCGGGGTTCCCGGGCGGAACCGTAGACAAAAAAAGGCCCGCTGCGCAGGGACGCAGCAGGCCAAGGGGAGACGTCCCCGTCCTACGTACTAGAAGAGTGCCTTGGTGAATATGTCCGCCGGTGCCTGGAACGGCCCCAGCGGGTTGACCTGGTCGGTCATCTGGTCGATCTTTGGTTCGCCGCTGGAGAGCTTGTAGGCGACGTGATGGTTCACGAAGACCACCAGCGCCTTGAAGCGCCACCCCGTTTCGTGGGTCCTGCGTTTGAAGTTGAAGATGTCGAGCCAGAAATTGCCGACCCGTTTGCTGTAGCTCCTTTTCGGCTCAAACACGTAGGCCCGGCAGTCCGACCTCGCCTTCAGGCAGGCCTGCAACCCCGGGTCGAGATCCTTGGAAGGCATCCCCTGCAACATCGCAGCGATGTCCAAGTAGTTTAGGATCTTGATGTTCGGTGAGGACTTGATGTCGAACCCTATCTTCTGCAGGTCCTCCACCGTCGTCTTCCCGATCGTGATACTGTCGTAAGATGCCTTGGCCGCTTCATACTCTTCCCAAGGGGATTCGGTGACCGCCTTGCTGCGCGGCAGCAGGTTTGCGCAACCCGCCTGCGACAGCAGAAGCAGAATCATGATGGCTTTCTTCAAATATTTCGGACACATGGGACAATCCTCGCTGGTACGTCCCCAGACCACAATGAGCAGATTATAACGCAGTTCGGCGTCAAGTCCCGCCCTTTACTCCTTCTTTTTCCGGGTCTTCAAGCCGCAGTACGGGCAACGTTTCGACCTCCACTACGCTACAGCTGCATCTTTTTCAGGTACTGCCCGGTGTAGGAGCGCTCCACCCGCGCCACCTGCTCCGGCGTCCCCACGGCGATGATCTCCCCGCCGCGGTCGCCTCCTTCGGGTCCCAGGTCGATGATCCAGTCCGCGGTCTTGATGACGTCCAGGTTGTGTTCGATCACCACGATGGTGTTGCCGGCATCGACCAGTTTGTGCAGTACCTCCAGAAGCTTGGCGATGTCGGCGAAGTGCAGGCCGGTGGTCGGCTCGTCCAAGATGTAGATGGTGCGCCCGGTGGCGCGCTTGGAGAGCTCCTTGGCGAGCTTCACGCGCTGCGCCTCGCCACCGGAGAGCGTGGTGGCGGACTGCCCCAGCTTGATGTACCCAAGCCCCACCTCCTCCAGGGTCTGCAGCTTGGCCCTCGTGCGCGGGATGTGCTCCAGGAAAACCAGTGCCTGGGACACGGTCATGTCCAGCACCTCGGCGATGGAGCGCCCCTTGAACTTCACCTCCAGGGTTTCCCTGTTGTAGCGCGCCCCCTTGCAGACCTCGCACTGCACGTAGACGTCGGGGAGAAAGTGCATCTCGATCTTGATGATGCCGTCCCCGGAACACGCCTCGCAGCGCCCACCCTTGACATTGAAGGAGTAGCGCCCCGGCTTGTAGCCGCGCATCTTGGACTCCGGGAGCTGGGCGAAGATCTCGCGGATCTCGGTGAAGAGCCCGGTGTAGGTGGCCGGGTTGGAGCGCGGCGTGCGCCCGATGGGGGACTGGTCGATGTTGATCACCTTGTCCAGCACCTCGGTGCCGTGGATCGCCCGCACCGCCCCCGCTTTCTCGCGGCTCTTGTAGAGGCGCTGGTTCAGAGTCTTGTAGAGCGTGTCGATGATGAGCGAGGACTTGCCCGAGCCGGACACGCCGGTGATGCAGGTCATCACCCCCAAGGGAACGTCCACGTTCACGTTCTTCAGGTTGTTCTCGCTGGCGCCCTCTATGTTGAGGAAGCGGTGTCCCTTGCGGCGCTTCTTGGGGACGGGGATGGTGAGCGCGCCGGAAAGGTAGCGTCCTGTGAGCGAGTGCGGGTTGGCCATGATCTCGGCCGGGGGCCCCTCGGCCACCACCTCGCCCCCGTGCACGCCTGCGCCCGGTCCCATGTCGATGACCCAGTCCGCCTCGGTGATGGTCTCCTCGTCGTGCTCGACCACCAAAACCGTGTTGCCGATATCGCGCAGGTGACGTAACGTCGATAAAAGCCGCCCGTTGTCACGCTGGTGCAGGCCGATGGAGGGCTCGTCCAGGATGTAGAGCACCCCCACCAGCGAGGAGCCGATCTGGGTCGCCAGCCTGATCCTCTGCCCTTCGCCGCCGGAAAGGGTACCGGAGGAGCGGTCCAGCGAGAGGTAGTCGAGCCCCACGTTGACCAGGAAGTTAAGACGTTCCCGGATCTCCTTCAGGATCCTGCGCGCGATGTCCTCTTCTTTGTCGGTGAGTGCGAGCGACTCGAAGAAGGCGAGGCTGTCCTTGATGGAGAGGGCGGTCACCTGCTGGATGTTCTGGTTGCCCACCAGGACGAAGAGTGCTTCCTTTTTGAGGCGCGCGCCGTTGCAAGAGGGGCAGGGCATCACGTCCATGTACTTTTCCAGCTCCTCGCGCACCGTCTCCGATTCGCTCTCGCGGTGGCGCCGCTCCAGGTTGTTCAAGACCCCCTCGAAGGGCTTGCGGTAGGTGTGCCGCTTGCCGGCATCGTCCACCCACCAGAAATCGACCGATTCACCGCCGGAGCCGTTCAGGATGACCTCCTTCGCCTTCTTGGAAAGGCTCTTGAAGGGGACATCCATGCTGAAGCCGTAGGCCTTGGCGAGCGCTTCAAGAGTCAGCTGGTACCAGCCGGAGAAGCGGGTCTGCCACGGCGCGATGGCCCCCTCGGCCAGGGACAGTTCCGGTTCGGGCACCACCAGTTCCGGGTCGAGGTACATCCTGGTGCCCAGGCCGGTGCAGTCCGGGCAGGCGCCGTAGGGGTTGTTGAAGGAGAACATGCGCGGCGTCATCTCGGGGTACGAGATGCCGCAGTCGATGCAGGCGGCTGATTCCGAGAAGAGCAGCGTCTCTGCCTTGATCTCCCGGGTCTCGTCCTCGGAGAGGGCCACCTTCACGATCCCCTCGGCGTGGGAGAGCGCTGTTTCCAGCGAGTCGGCGAGCCTCTTTTCGAAGCCGGGCTTCACCACCAGGCGGTCCACCACGATGTCGATGTCGTGCTTTTTCTTCTTGTCGAGGGTGATCTCCTCGCCCAGGTCGTGGGTTTCGCCGTCGATCACCACGCGGACGAAGCCGTCCTTTCGCAGCTGGGCCAGTTCCTTCTTATATTCACCCTTGCGGCCGCGCACGATGGGGGAGAGCAGGGTGAGCTTCGCCCCCTGGGGGAGCGCTGCGATCTGGTCCACCATCTGGGACACGGTCTGCGACGAGATCAGGCGCCCGCAGTTGTAGCAGTGCGGCTGCCCGACCCGGGCGAACAGAAGGCGGAGGTAGTCGTATATCTCGGTGACCGTCCCCACCGTCGAGCGGGGGTTCTTGCTGGTAGTCTTCTGCTCGATGGATATCGCCGGGGAAAGTCCCTCGATGGACTCCACGTCCGGCTTCTCCATCTGCTCCAGGAACTGGCGCGCATAAGCGGAGAGCGACTCCACGTAGCGGCGCTGTCCCTCGGCGTAGATGGTGTCGAAGGCGAGGGTCGATTTCCCCGACCCGGAGATGCCGGTGATCACCACCAGCTGGTCCCTCGGAATTTCGACGTCGATGCATTTCAGATTGTGCTCGCAGGCACCTTTTACGATGATCTTATCCGTTGCCATGATGCTCCCGTTGTATGTGGCTCAAGCGCCGGTCAGGCGCGCAGCAGTAAAATATAGCACATGCCTCGTTCATTGTGCAGCCGACAGCTTCAGTATAATGAGAAGCGGATCGGTACCGCAAGACATCCGCGCTTCAGGTTTTGCGAAAAACGCCGATAAGGGAACGAGCTTAGCTCCGGCCCGGCCGGAAAGCACACCAATAGGGAGGCGACCATGAACCGCCATCTTGCAGCGCATATCGCACCTTTCACCCTGGCAGCCTGGCTTTTTGCCGGAGTCCCCTGCCTCCATGCCCAGGCCGCGGCACCCGCGCCTGAGCCGACCGCCAAAGAGAACGCGGCGGAGGCCCAGACGCTGAAAGCCGCCGAGGCCAAGCTCGCCGCACTCGCCAAAGAGGTGGAGTCGGGCAAGCCGGCGGCGCAGGTCTCCAAGAAAGGCTCGGAGAAGAAGGGCGCCACGTCGAAGATGAAGAAGAAAGGGAAAAAGGGAAAGGTTGCCAAGAAGGGTAACGGCAAGGGGAAGGGCGCCGTGGCGGTGAAGACCAAGGTGCTGGAGCGCCGCATGACGCAGGCCGAGGTCCAGGGGGTGCTGGCGGGCAGCCGTGACTTCGCCGGCGCCGACTTGAGCGGCCTCAACCTGACCGGCTACGACCTCTCCGGCGCCAAGTTCAACCGCGCCAACCTGCAGTCGGTCAACCTGGAGCGCGCCGACCTCTCGGAGACCGACCTGGAGTTGGCCGATCTCTCCGGCGCCAACCTGCGCGGCGCATCGCTGAACCAGGCCCGTATCAGGGGCACCAGGCTCGCCGGCGCCAAGCTCGACGGCGCCCTGTGGACCGACAAGACCATCTGCAGGGCGGGATCAACGGGAAACTGCATAGAATAACTGGCGCGTACGGCTTGGTCCCCCCGCCCCTTGCGGGAGGGGGTCAGGGGGTGGGGGAAGGTGCCATCACTTCTGCTGCTTGCGGCTTCACCCACCCCCCAGCCCCCTCCCGTCAAGGGAGGGGGGGCTAGAACGCCCATGATGTGGCATAAACCACAAAAAAAAGCCCCCGGGGTTTCCCCCGGGGGCTTTTCGTCGTTTAAAGAATGGACTTTAAACCCTTACTACGTTGGCTGCCTGGAGGCCTTTCGGTCCCTGCTGCACGTCAAAAGTTACGGAATCGCCCTCGGTCAAGGATTTGAACCCTTCGCTCTGGATCGCGGAGAAGTGTACGAACACATCCTCGCCGTTCTCCTGCTCGATGAAACCAAAACCCTTGCTGTCATTAAACCACTTAACTACACCTTTTGCCATTACCACTTCTCCTGTTACTACTCTTTTACGTGATTGCGGGACCATCCCCGGCACAGGTAAAGATTTTATGCACGGGTCTGGTCCCTGTCAAGCGCTTTAGTTAGATTTCTTTTCTATTTGCCGAAGTCCATTTCTGCCATTCGCTTGTACAGATCGAAGCGGCGGGCAGTGAGTTCGGCGGAGCGGGCCATGAGAGTCGCGGCCGCTTCCGGGTTGTTCTTCTTCAGTACGCGGTAACGGTTCTCACCGTAAGCGTACTCCTCGAGAGAGATGCTCGGCTCCTTGCTGTCCAGCTGCAGCGGGTTCTTACCCTGCTCGGCGAGGTCCGGGTTGTAGCGGACCAGCGGCCAGTGGCCGGAGGCGACCGCACGCTTCTGGGTCTCGACGGCGGTGGCCATGTCGATGCCGTGGGCGATGCAGTGGCTGTAGGCCAGGATCAGGGACGGGCCGTCATACGCCTCGGCCTCCATGAACGCCTTGACCACCTGGGCCGGGTTGGAGAGGGAGACCTTGGCGACGTAGACGTTGCCGTAGGCCATGGCGATCATGGCCAGGTCCTTCTTGGCCTGCGGCTTGCCGCCCGCCGCGAACTGGGCCACGGCGCCCATCGGGGTGGACTTGGAGGCTTGGCCGCCGGTGTTGGAGTAGACCTCGGTGTCGAGCACCAGGAGGTTCACGTTCTTGCCGGAGGCGATGACGTGGTCCAGACCGCCGTAGCCGATGTCATAGGCCCAGCCGTCGCCGCCGACGATCCAGACCGACTTCTTGACCAGGTAGTCGGCGATGGAGAGGAGCTTCTTGGCAGCGGCGTCGCCGGAAGCGGACAGGATCTCCTTCAGCTTGGCCACGCGGGCCCGCTGCGCCTCGATGCCGGCCTGGGTCTTCTGGTCGGCGCCCTTGATCTCGGCGACGAGGTCGGCCGGGAGGGAGAGGGTGTCGATCAGCTCCAGCGCCGCCTGGTTGAACTTGTCAACGGCGAGCCTCATGCCGAAGCCGAACTCGGCGTTGTCCTCGAACAGGGAGTTGGACCAGGCCGGGCCGCGTCCGTCGGCGTTTTTCGCCCACGGGGTGGTCGGCAGGTTGCCTCCGTAGATCGAGGTGCAGCCGGTCGCGTTGGCGATCAGGGCGCGGTCGCCGAAGAGCTGGGACATGAGCTTCAGGTACGGGGTCTCGCCGCAGCCGGCGCAGGCGCCGGAGTATTCGAAGAGCGGGCGGACCAGCTGGCTTCCCTTCAGGGTGTCGAGCTTGACCAGGGTCGGGTCGGTCTCCGGGATGTTGAGGAAGAAGTCGTAGTTGGCGGCCTCGGATGCCCTGAGCGGCGCCTGGAACTTCATGTTGATCGCCTTGTGCTTCGGGTCTTCCTTGGACTTGGCCGGGCAGTTGGCCACGCAGGCTGCGCACCCGGTGCAGTCTTCCGGGGCGACCTGGATGGTGCACTTCATCCCCTTGAACTCGTTGCCGCGGGCGTCGGTGGACTTGAAGGTCTCCGGTGCGCCGGCGAGCTTGTCGGCGTCGTACACCTTCATCCTGATGGTGGCGTGCGGGCAGACGAAGGAGCAGATGCCGCACTGGATGCAGAGGCTCTCGTCCCAGACCGGGATGTCGACGGCGATGTTGCGCTTCTCGTACTGCGAGGTAGCGGTCGGGAAGGTACCGTCTGCCGGGAGCATGGAGACCGGGACGTCGTCGCCGCGACCGGCGATGAGCTGTGCGGTGACTTCCTGCACGAACTGCGGTGCGTGGGCGCCCACGACGGCAGGCTTCTTGATCTTGCTGGTCGCGGTGGCCGGCACGGTGATCTCGAAGATGTTCTCCAGGGCGGCGTCGACCGCCTTGTTGTTCATCTCGACCACCTTCTCACCGGACTTGCCGTAGGACTTCTTGATGGCGTCCTTGATGGAGGCGATGGCGGCGTCGAGCGGCATGATGCCCGAGATCTTGAAGAAGGCGGTCTGCATGATCACGTTGATCCTTGCGCCCAGGCCAAGCTTCTCGCCCAGCGCGATGGCGTTGATCACGTAGAACTTGAGCTTCTTGTCGATGATCTGCTGCTGTACCTCGACCGGCATGGCGTTCCAGACCGCTTCCTTGTCGTCGGTAAGCGAGCAGAGCAGGAAGGTGCCACCCACCTTGGCGCGGGAGAGCATGTCGTACTTCTCCAGGAAGGAGAAGTTGTGGCAGGCGACGAAGTCCGCCTGGTCGATCAGGTACGGGGAGCGGATCTCGCCCTTGCCGAAGCGCAGGTGCGACACGGTGACGGTACCGGCCTTCTTGGAGTCGTAGACGAAGTAGGCCTGGACGTTGTTGTCGGTGTTCTCGCCGATGATCTTGATGGAGTTCTTGTTGGCGCCGACGGTGCCGTCGGAGCCCAGGCCGAAGAACATGGCGGAGTAGGTGCCGGCGGAGGGGTTCACGAAGGCCGGGTCAAAGTCCAGCGAGCAGTTGGTGACGTCTTCCTTGATGCCGACCACGAAGTGGTTCTTCGGCTTGTCGGCTTTCAGGTTGTCGAACACGCCCTTGGCCATGCCCGGGGTGAACTCCTTGGAACCGAGGCCGAAGCGGCCGCCCACGATGATCGGGTAGGACTTGAACGCGCTCTTGCCGTCGGCCATGGCCTCGCCGATGGCGGTCCTGACGTCGAGGTAGAGCGGCTCGCCCAGAGAGCCCGGCTCCTTGGTGCGGTCGAGGACGGCGATCTTCTTGACGCTAGCCGGGAGGCAGGCGGCGACGGCGTCGACCGGGAACGGCCTGAACAGGCGCACCTTTACCAGACCGACCTTCTCGCCGGCGGCGTTCAGGGTCTCCAGGGTCTCCTGGACGGTGTCGGCTGCGCTGCCCATCACGATGATGACGCGCTCGGCGTCCGGGGCGCCGACGTACTCGGCGACGGAGTACTTGCGGCCGGTGAGGCCGGCGAACTTGTCCATCTCCTCCTGCACGATCTCAAGCGCCTTCGGGTAGTAGGCGTTGACGGTCTCGCGACCCTGGAAGTAGACGTCCGGGTTCTGAGCGGTGCCGCGCAGCACCGGACGGTCCGGGGTCAGCGCGCGTGCGCGGTGCGCCTGGACCAGCTCGTCGCTGATCATGAAGCGCATGTCGTCAAAGGTAAGCTCCTCGACCTTCTGTACCTCGTGCGAGGTCCTGAAGCCGTCGAAGTAGTGCATGAAGGGAACGCGGGCGCGCAGGGTGGCGGCCTGGGAGATCAGCGCGAAGTCCATGACCTCCTGCACGTTGTTGGAACAGATCATGCCCCAGCCGGTGGAACGGGCCGACATGACGTCGGAATGGTCGCCGAAGATGTTCAGCGCGGCGGCCGAGATGGCGCGGGCCGAGATGTGGAACACGGTCGAGGTGAGCTCGCCCGCGATCTTGAACATGTTCGGGATCATGAGCAGCAGGCCCTGGCTGGCGGTGAAGGTGGTGGTCAGGGCGCCGGCCTGGAGCGCGCCGTGGACGGCACCGGAGGCGCCACCTTCGGACTGCAGCTCGGAGACGGAGGGGACGGTGCCCCAGATGTTCTTCTCGCCCCGGGCGCTCTTCTCGTCCGAGATCTCCCCCATTACCGAGGAAGGGGTGATCGGGTAGATGGCGATCACCTCGTTGGTGGCGTGCGCCACGTGTGCGGCAGCGGTGTTACCGTCGATTGTTACCATTCTGCGGGACATTGATTTCCTCCTGTGTTTGAAAATCCAATTGAGCTTTACGGTAAAAGATCGTTCTAGTTCGCACTTGCGGAAGGGCCCTAAAGCTCCGAACGCCCCTCCACTGCCCGCTGCACGGTCGCCGCATCCACGTATTCCAGGTCGCTGCCGATGGGGATGCCGTGCGCCAGACGCGTCACCTTGATCCCGAGCGGCTTGATCATCCTGGTCAGGTAGAGCGCCGTCGCCTCCCCCTCCACCGTGAAGTTGGTGGCGATCAGCACCTCGCGCACCTCGCCCCCCTCCAACCGCTGCATCAGCTCGGCGATCCTCAGGTCACGCGGTGTAACGCCGTTTAACGGTGAAAGAGCCCCCTGCAGCACGTGGTAGCGGCCACGGAAAGCGCGGCTTCTCTCAAGGGCCAGCAGGTCTTGCGGCTCCTCAACCACGCAGAGCGCGGCGCTGTCGCGCTCCCCCGAGCAGATCCAGCAGGGATCATCCTCGGTGATGGCAAAACAGCGGGAGCAAAAACGGACCTTTTCCTTCACCTGCATGAGGCTCTCTGCTAACGCCTCGATATTACCGGGATATTTAAGCAGATGAAAGGCGAGGCGCAAGGCACTTTTTTCACCGACACCAGGCAGTTTCTTCAATTCTCCCACCAGCCTGGTCAGCGAGCCCGAAAAATGTAGCATATTCCCACCATGGATAAAACAAGTTTTTACTGGTTATTTTTACCAAAAAAATTTTGATCGTAGAATTGGATAATTAAAGGGTGCACACCAAAGCGGTATGCACCCTCCATTTCATCCGTATCCTGCGCTAGGCGGCGTCCCCTTAGAAAAGGCCCGGGATGCTCAGCCCGCCGGTGATCTTGCTCATCTCCTCGCTCATCTCCTGGTGCACCTTCTTGAGGGCCTCGTTGATGGCGGTGATGACCAGATCCTGCAGCATTTCCACGTCTTCCGGATCGACTGCTTCCTTCTTGATGACCAGCGAGAGCACCTGGTTCTTGCCGTTGACAACCGCCGTTACCGCGCCGCCGCCGGTGGTGACCTCGGCGGTTCTTTCCGCCGCCTGCTCCTGCAGCTTGCCCATCTTCTGCTGCATCATCTGCGCTTGTTTCATGATCTGCGCCAAACCTTTAGACATCGTATCCTCCAATTTTCCTTTATTGTCGCAGCGTACCGCGGAACATTGTTATGATTTTGCAACTTCTATTTGGGGAAGTTCCCGCACCTCGGCGATCTCGCCGTCGAAAAGCTCGACCGCCGCCGCCACCAGCGGATGCTCCTCCGCCTCCCGTCTCAAAACTGCCTTTCGCTCGGCGTTTTCAAGGCTTTTTTTTTCCGACAGGGTCGGGGCGGCGTCCGTAGGGGGGCCGTTCAGGGCGACCACCTTGATCTGGGTGGGGACGCCGAAATGGGCCTGCGCCAGGCTCTTCAGCTCGTTGATCTGCTCGGGATCCTGCAGGCGGGTCAGTTGGAAGGAGCCCTGCAGGCAGCCGATCTCCAACACGCCCTGGGCCACCTTGACCGGGTAGACCTCTTCCAGCGCACCGCCCAGCATCGGCTTCTTGGCCTTGACCGCCTGCACGAAGCTGCCCCAGAGGTCACCACCCGTGGCGAAGGCAGCCGGTGCCGCCTGCGGCGCCGCGCTCTGCTGCGGTGCTGCCGCGACCGGTGCTGCCGCAACGGGAGCAGCCGCGGGTCGCGTGGGCGCCGCCTGCTGCTGCGGCGCATACTGCTGAGGCGCCGGCTGCTGTGCCGGACGCTGTGCGGGGGCGGACGGCTGCGGGGCCTCTGTGCGCGGCGGCAGCGCCCCCCCCCTTTCCAGGGCGTCGAGGCGCGCCAGCAGCTCCTGCACCGGGATGGCCGGGGCCAGGGTCGCCATCTTCATCAGCGCCATCTCCAGGATCAGTCGCGGGAAGCCGGCGTGCGCCATCTCGGCCTCAGCCTTGAGCAGGATGGCCAAGTGGCGCTGCAGGTCCTGGACCGAAGCCTGCCCACCCAGCGCCTTCAACTCGCCCTGTTCGGTATCGGAGAGCTCAAGGAGGTCACCGGGATCCCCGACCGCCTTGAGGATGGAGATGTTGCGGAACTGGTTGATCAGTTCCTGGCAGAACTGACGCATGCTGTAGCCGAAGGAATCGACTTGGGCCACGATACCGAGCGCACCCTTCACGTCCGCCTCGAGCACACTGCGGCAGCCGTCCATGATCAGGCGCCGGTCCACCACCCCCAAAAGGGCGGCGACGTCCGCGTCGGAGACACTGTTGCCGCAGAAGGCGAGCACTTGGTCCAGCGTGGAGAGGGAGTCGCGCATACTGCCGTCGCCCTTCCTGGCCACGACCGAGAGCGCCTCGTCCGAAACCTGCACCCCCTCCTGGTCCACGATGTAGCGCAGCCTCGAGACGATGCGCGGCAGCGCGATCCTCTTGAAGTCGAAGCGCTGGCAGCGCGACAGGATGGTGATGGGAACCTTGTGCGGCTCGGTGGTGGCGAAGATGAACTTGACGTGCGGCGGCGGCTCCTCCAGCGTCTTCAACAGCGCGTTGAAGGCGTTGGTGGTCAGCATGTGCACTTCGTCGATGATGAAGATCTTGTAGCGCGAGCGCGAAGGGAGGTACTTGATGTTGTCCCGCAGTTCCCGGATGTCGTCGACACCGGTGTTGGAGGCGCCGTCGATCTCGAAGACGTCCACCGAGTTGCCGTCGGTGATCTCCAGGCAGGTAGAGCAGGTGTTGCAGGGCTCGACGGTCAGACCGCTCTCGCAGTTGAGTGCCTTGGCGAGGATGCGCGCCGAACTGGTCTTGCCCACGCCGCGGGCGCCGGTAAAGAGAAAGGCGTGCGCGACCCTGCCGCCGTCGATGGCGTTTTTGAGGGTCTGACTGACGTGCTCCTGGCCGACCAGGTCGCTGAAGGTCTGGGGGCGCCATTTTCTAGCAAGAACAAGATAGGACAAGGCGGCGTACCTCTATGGCTTCACGTGGTTCATGATTCGTGCGGGGCGTGGGGCGGGCGGGGGGTTGCGGAAAGAGCTGATAGCTGGGCTACCCCGCGGCACACGGGGGCGGTTACTGCCGCTGCTTCCTTCCGGACCTGACGGGGTTCATAACCTTCCGTTGCGCGGGACCCAGCTATCAGGTCTATCCGCAAAGGGTAAATATAAGTATGGCGGAGAGAGAGGGATTCGAACCCTCGGTACGCTATTAACGTACACACGCTTTCCAGGCGTGCTCCTTCAACCACTCGGACATCTCTCCACAACAAGGAGGAGATATATAATACACGCCGCATTAATTGTAAAGCGAATTCTTCAGGGGGACGTAAAACGCCGCCCACCCAAGCAGCAACGGTGGGCCGGACCCGGCACCAGTGCGCTGCGGTCAACCGGCCAGTTCGTCGGGCCGGCGCCCTTTTTTGCGCATGAGGATGGCCTGCAGGAGGGACTGCTTCTCTTTTTGCAGCAACTGCTTGGCGATGATGGAGCGCACCGAGAGGAGCTCCTTCCTGAGCGCCTCGGCGTTCTTCACCAGGTGCCTGGCCCGGGGATCGCTGCGGACGTAGGGGGAGAGCAGGTGCACGGCCTCGGAGATCTTGCGGCTGACCAGCACGCGCTCGCGGTAGTCTTCCAGCCGGCCCGATTTCAGGCGTTCCTCTAGTGCGGCAAACTCCGAGCTGAAGTAATTGATCACGTCGGAGTGGAGGACATCTTCTTGTTTCATATGCTCACCTTTAATTAAACTGCTCACAGCTGGTTCTCCTCAGGCTTCAAGAGGCTCTTCGGCTCCTCCCGTTTTTTCTTTACTTTTATTTGGGCTCGGTGGAAAAACTTTGCCTGCCAAGTGTCTGGATAATCGGCCCCGTTTTTGCTATGCTCAACCGGTGCCAGAGTGCTCCACCCACCAAAGCGAAAGGCCCCGCCCCGACACGATGACCAAGCCCGAAGCGCAGTACCTGAAACAGCTCAACCAAAAACTGACCTCCCCCACCTGCCAGGTGAGCGTGACCGGGCTGGAGGGATCGGCGCCGGCTTTCCTTTTGTCGCGGCTGGCCGACAACGGCGCGCCGCCACTGCTGGTGCTGACCGCCGACCAGGAGAGCGCCGACGAGCTCGCCCGCGAGCTGCGCTTTTTCTCCGCCCGGCCGGAGAGCGTGCTCCCATTCCCCGCCTGGGACGTCACCCCCTTCGAGACCGCCTCGCCCCACCCGGACCTGGTCGGGGAGCGCCTGAACGCCCTGGTGCGCCTCTTGGACGGCGCGGCCCGGGCGGTGGTGCTCCCGGTGGCGAGCGCCTTGCAACGGGTGATCCCGCGGGATACCTTGGGCGGGGTGTGCCAGTACCTCGTTGCCGGCGAAGAGTTGGAGCGTGACGGCCTGGTGGAAAAGCTGGTCAAGCTGGGCTACTCCCACGTCCCCTTGGTCGAGGACCGCGGCACCTTCTCGGTGCGCGGCGGCATCCTGGACATCTTCCCCCCAGACCGGGAGCAGCCGATCCGCATCGAGTTCTTCGGCGACGAGGTCGAGACCATGCGTCTCTTCGATCCGGTTTCGCAGCGCTCCCTGGAGCCGCTTGAGGAACTGGTGCTGCTCCCTTCCCGCGAGGTGATCCTCTCCGAGCAGGTGGTGAAGGACCTCGCCCCCAGGCTCAAACGCCGCTGCGACCACCTGGGCATCGGGGCCGACCGGCGCCGGGAGCTTCTGGAGCAGTTGCAGCACGCCATCTACCCTCCGGGCGTCGAGTTCCTGCAGCCCCTGTTCCATCCCCACCTGGAAACCATCCTCGACTACGTTGGTGAGCATGCGGTACGGGTCCTGGTCGATCCCGACGCCATAGCCGATGTGCTGCAGCGCTTCGGCGAGGACCTGGACAGCGCCTTCAAGCGCGCCGAATTGCGCGATGCCATCGTCTGCGACCCCGGCGAGCTCTACCTCTCGGCGCAGGAGTTGGAGCGCGCCCTCTCCGGCGGGCGCCGCCTGGAGTTCCCCCGCCTCGAGATCGAGGGGGAAGGAGGCGAAAAGCTCCGGGTCGCCTGCTCCGGCAACCAGGACCTCAAACTGGACACCAACCCGGAAGGGGAGCGGGTGCTGGCCCCCCTGACCGAGAAGATGGTGACCTGGATCGCGGCGGGAAACCGCGTGCTGATTCCCTGCCACCAGGCCGGTCAGGCCCGCAGGCTCTACGAGTTGTTGTCTCACTACCGCCTCCCCCTGGAGCACTCCCAGGACTCGTTCCTTAGCGCCGCCGCGCGTCCCGCCGGCCGGGTCGAGATCCTGATCGGCGAAATTTCCCGCGGCTTCCGACTGGAAGAGGAACGCCTGGTGGTCATCGCCGAGGAGGAGATCTTCGGCAAGAGGGTGAAGCGGCGCGGCCTGTCCGAGGCAAAAAAGAAGCAGCTCCTCACCTCGCTGGCCGAGTTGAAGCCGGGCGACCACATGGTGCACATCGATTTCGGCGTGGCGCTGTACCGCGGGCTGCAGCACTTGAGCCTCACCGGGATGGAGGGGGATTTCCTGCTCCTCGAGTATGCCGGCGGCGATAAGCTCTACCTCCCGGTGGACCGCATCAACCTGGTGCAGCGCTACGTGGGCGCGGAGGGGATCGAGCCCAGGCTGGATCGCCTTGGGGGCGCCGGCTGGGAAAAGGCCAAGGCCAAGGCCCGCGCCGAGATCCAGGAGATGGCGGCGGAGCTTTTGAAGATCCATGCCGCCCGCGAGGTCCAGGAAGGGTACCGCTACTCCCCGGCCGACGACATGTACCGCGCTTTCGAGGCCTCCTTCGCCTTCGAGGAGACCCCGGACCAGGCCGCCGCCATCGACCAGGTCATCGCCGACATGGAGAGCCCGCGCCCCATGGACCGCCTGGTCTGCGGCGACGTCGGCTACGGCAAGACCGAGGTGGCCATGCGCGCCGCCTTCAAGGCGACCCTGGACGGCAAGCAGGTGGCCATCCTGGTGCCGACCACGGTGCTCGCCCAGCAGCATGCCGAGAGTTTCGCGGCCCGGCTCAGGGATTACCCGGTGCGGGTGGAGATGCTGTCGCGCTTCCGCACCCCGCAGCAGCAGAAGCAGATCCTGGAGGGGGTGAAAAAGGGGGAGGTCGACATCGTGATCGGCACCCATCGCCTCCTGCAAAAGGACGTGGTCTTCAAGGACCTGGGGCTTCTGATCGTGGACGAGGAGCAGCGCTTCGGCGTGGCCCACAAGGAAAGGCTCAAGCAGTTCCGGGCCGTGGTGGACATCCTCACCCTGACGGCGACCCCCATCCCGCGCACCCTGTACATGTCGCTCATGGGGATCCGGGACCTCTCCATCATCGACACCCCGCCGGTGGACCGGCTCGCCATCAAGACCTTCGTCTCCCGCTCATCGGACGAGCTGATCCGCGAGGCGGTGCTCAGGGAACTCAGGCGCGGCGGCCAGGTCTTCTTCGTGCACAACCGGGTGCAGTCGATCGGGGCCATGGCCGAAGAGCTGCGCCGCATCGTCCCCGAAGCGAAGATCGCCGTGGGTCACGGACAGATGGCGGAGAAGGAACTGGAACAGGTCATGCTCTCTTTCATGCACGGCGAGGCGAACCTCCTTCTGTGCACCACCATCATCGAGAGCGGTCTGGACATCCCCACCGCCAACACGCTCATCGTGAACCGCGCCGACACCTTCGGCCTCTCTCAGCTCTACCAGCTGCGCGGCAGGGTCGGCCGCTCCAAGACCCGCGCCTACGCCTACCTGCTCATCCCCGGCGAAGGCTCCATCTCCTCAGACGCGCGCGAGCGGCTGAAGATCATCCAGGAATTGACCGAACTCGGCGCCGGGTTCAGGATCGCCACCCACGACCTGGAGATCCGCGGCGCCGGCGATCTCCTGGGCGCGCGCCAGAGCGGCGACATCGCCGCGGTCGGCTTCGAGCTCTACACCGAGCTCCTCGACGAGGCGGTGCGCACGCTGAAGGGGGAGGCGCTCCCCGAGCGGGTGGAGCCGGAGATCAAGCTCAAGGTGCCGGCCTTCATCCCCGAAGATTACGTCCGGGATCCGAACCAGCGTCTGCTCATCTACAAGAAGCTGACCCAGCCCGCCGACGAGGCGGAGGTCGACGACATCCGCGAGGAGCTGGCGGACCGCTTCGGGCCGCTGCCGGTCGCGGCGCTCTACCTGCTGGAAGTGATGCGCCTGCGCGTCGCGCTGAAACGGCTCCTGGTGAAGGAGATCGAATACTCAGGCAACGAGCTGTCGCTCGCCTTCCACGAGAGGACGCCGGTCTCACCGGACGCCATCACCGGACTGTTGCGAAAAGAGAAAGGAAAATACAGGTTTACACCGGACTTCCGGCTCTTCGTGCGGGTCACTGACGGCTCGTTCGACGGGGTGCTGGCGGAAGCCAGAAATGTCTTGAAATGCCTAGTCTGATATGCTAGCGTTCCCCGGATTGGAATAAATTTACGCTAATAACAAAAGGAGCCGATCGTGCACTTCAGCAAAACCGCCGCAGTACTTTTGATTGCACTCAGCGTCGCCGTCACCGGCTGCAAAAAGCAGGAGGGGGCCACCGAGGCGAAACAGGAAGGCCCCGGCAAGGGGATCGTCCTCGCCGAGGTGAACGGTGCCAACATCACCGACAAGGATTTCTACAAGGAGCAGGCCGCCCTGCCGCCCCAGCTCAAGCCGATGACCGAGACCCCGGAAGGGAAGAAGGAAATGCTGGACACCATGGTGGTGCGTGAGCTGATCCTGCAGCAGGCCGCCAAAGACGGCATCGACAAGAGCCCCGAAGTGGCCGCCAAGCTCGAGGACCTGAAGAAGCGCGTCATCGTCGAGGCCTTCCTCAAGAAGAAGATCGAGGAGACCGCGAAGGTGAGCGACGCCGAGATGCAGGACTACTACAACAAGAACAAGGACAAGTTCAAGTCCGACGCACAGGTCCGGGCCAGCCACATCCTGGTCAAGTCCGAGGCGCAGGCCAAGGAGATCGAGAAACAGCTTAAAGCTGGTGCGAGCTTCGAGGAGCTGGCCAAGAAGAACTCCATCGACGGCGCGGCTCCCAAGGGTGGCGACCTCGGCTGGTTCAGCAAAGGCTCCATGATCCCCGACTTCGAAAAGGTCGTCTTCGGCCTGAAAGATGGAGAGACCTCGGGGATCGTGAAGACCCAGTTCGGCTACCACATCATCAAGAAGACCGGTTCCCGTCCGGCCGGCGTCCGCACCCTCGACGAGGTGAAGGACGAGATCAAGGCGGCCCTGGCCCCGGCCAAGCAGCAGGAGGTCTTCAAGACCCTGAAGGAGGACCTGAAGAAGCAGGCCAAGGTTTCCGTCAAGGAAGACGCCCTCAAGGAGCTCGGTGGTGAAGGTGCCAAGGATGCCAAGGACGGCGCGGCCCATCCGGGCGAGGCCGCCCAGCCGGCGAAGGCCAAGTAGGCGCAATCATTCAGGCAGCAACAGATTAAACAGACGGCCGGGCTAGTCCCGGCCGTTTTTGCACAAACGCCGCCTCAGCGGCCACAGAGAGAACACATGGTTAAGATCATCACCACCTGCAGCTTGCTGGCCCTTCTCGCAGTAACTCCAAGCTTTGGCAACGCAAAACAGATCAGCAGCATCGCCGCCATCGTCAACGATGAGGTGATCACCAGCGTCGACGTCGACAAGGAATTGGTCCAGGTGCAGAAGGAGACCGAGAAGGCTCCGGCATCCGAGAAGACGGGGCTGCGCACCCTGGCCCTGAACCGCCTGGTGGACCGGAAGCTGGTCGAGCAGAAGATCAAGGAGCTCGACATCAAGGTAAGCGACGAGGACGTGCGCCTGGCCATCGAGGACGTGAAGAAACAGAACAACCTGGACCAGGCAGGGCTGGAGAAGGCGCTCGCCGGCCAGGGGCTCACCGTCCCGCAGTACAAGGTGCAGCTCAAGGAACAGCTGGAGCGGATGCGGCTCATGAGCCAGGAGGTGCGTTCCAAGATCCAGGTCGGCGAACGCGAGATGCATGAGTACTACGACGCGCATCGCGCCGAGTACGGCGGCAGCGGCGAGACCTTCCATGCACGGCACATCTTCTTCAAGCTGGACTCCAAGGCGAGCCCCCAGGATGCCGAGAAAACCCGGAAACTTGCCGACGAGGTGCTGGCCAAGGCACGGGCGGGCGAGGATTTCGTCGAGCTGGCCAAGAAGTACTCCCAGGACCCCTCAGCGGCCAAGGACGGGGGGGACCTCGGTACCTTCAAGAGAAGCGACATGCTCGCCGAGATCGGTAATACCGTCGCCGCCATGAAGCCGGGCGAGGTAAGCTCGCTGGTGCCCAGCCCGGCCGGGCTGCACATCATCAAACTGGAGCAAAAGACCCAGGAGAAAGGGCGCACCTTCGAGGAGGTGAAAGACTCCATCGAGGAACAGCTCTACCGGAAAAAATCGGACGAGCGCTTCAATCAGTGGGTCAAGGACCTGCGCAGCGCCGCCAGCATCGATATCAAGCAGCCCTGAGTGCTCCTCCGCCAAAGTTAAAAAAATCCCCCTCGCCGACGCCGGCGAGGGGGATTTTTTTGTTGCAAGGTTGAGCGCTCCTAGAGCCCCTCAGCCGCCAGTTGTTCCACCAGTTCGCGCTGGCGCGTGGTCGTTTTTTCGGGCACGTGCACCGCGATCCTCACGTACATGTCGCCACGCGCCTGCGACCCGAGCACCGGGAACCCCAGCCCCTTCAGGCGCACCTTGGTGCCGGACTGGATGCCGGCCGGGATCTTGATCCTCTTGGTCCCCTCCATGGTCGGCACCTCGATCTGGCCGCCGAGCACCGCCTGCGAGAAGCGCACCTCGTGGTTCAGCACGATGTCCGCCCCCTCGCGCTGGAACAGGGGGTCCGAGCCGACCGTCACCGAGAGATAAAGATCACCCGCGGGACCACCCATGCGCCCCGGCGCGCCGCGCCCCGCCACCCTGAGCCTCGCGCCCGACTCGATCCCCGCCGGGATCTTCACCGACAGCTCCTCACGAGCGCCGTCGCGCATGAAGGCCACCCGCTTCTCCGCGCCGTCGTAGGCATCGCGGAAGGTTACCTGGATCTCCATGGAGAAGTCCTCACCCTTGGCGGCCATGGGGCGGCCGCGGCCGCCGCGCTGACGCCGCACGGCGTCCCCGAAGATGCGGGAGAAGATGTCGTCGGTACCAAAGCCCTGGTCGCGGAACAGGTCGTCGACGTTGAACCCCCTGAAGATATCCTCCTGGGAAAAACGCTCGTGGAAGTTGGTGGAACCGAACTGGTCGAACTGCTCTTTCTTCTTCGGGTCGGACAGGACCGCGTAGGCCTCGTTGATCTCCTTGAAGCGCTCCTCGGCCTGCTTGTCGCCCGGGTTCTTATCCGGGTGATACTTGACCGCGAGTTTGCGGTACGCCCGCTTGATTTCGTCAGCCGAGGCGCCTTTCTTGAGTCCCAGCACCTCGTAGTAATCTCTCTGCGCCATGTTTAATTCCCTTTCACATTTCCTTCATTTCAGCTCCACAGAATGTAATAGCTGACCCTGTTATTGTCAACATGTTGTAAACCTTGACAACCCGCCGCAGGCGCGCTTATATAGGCGGGAATTAACGACCCTTAAAAACAGGAGCTGCCAGATGAAGCAATTCGACGCCATCGTCATAGGTGCAGGGATCAGCGGTCTCAGTTTCGCAAGCCATGCAGCGGCCAAGGGGCTGAACACGCTGGTCCTCGAAAAGAGCGACCGGCCTGGCGGCTGCTTTCATTCGCACCGTTTCGAGGGGAGCGCGGCCGGGTTCTGGCTGGAGCTCGGTGCCCACACCTGCTACAACTCCTACGGCGGTTTGCTGGAACTGATGGAGAGGCACGGCCTGATGGGGAGCATCCTTCCCCGCGAGAAGGTGTCGTTCAAGATGCTGGTCAACAACGAGGTGAAGAGCATCCCCTCGCAGCTTAGCTTCCCCGAGCTGGCCTTTTCGGCATGGAAGCTGTTCACCCTGAAGAAGGATGGGGCGAGCGTCGCCTCCTATTACGGCAGCATCGTCGGCCGCAGCAACTACGACCGGGTGTTCGGTCCCGCGTTCAACGCCGTCATCTCCCAGCGCGCCGACGACTTCCCCGCCGACATGCTTTTCAACAAGCGCCCCAGGAGAAAGGACGTCATCAAGAGCTTTACCCTGCAGGGGGGGCTGAACAGCGTCATCGACAAGCTGGCCGTCGCGGACCGCGTCACCCTGCAGACTGGCGCCGAGGTGGCCCGCATCGGCAGGGACGCGAACGGGTACACGGTGGAGCTGGCTGACGGGACCGTGTACCAGGCGCCTCGTCTTACCCTTGCCACGCCTCCCCCCGCGAGCGCCGTGCTTGCCGCCGGGATCGCGCCGGAACTGTCCAGGGTGCTCACCCAGATCAAGCTGGAGACCATCGAAAGCGTGGGGGTGGCCGTGCAGAAGAGCAAGCTGAAGCTCCCGCTGCTGGCCGGCCTGATCCCGATCGGGGAAGAGTTCTACTCCGCCGTTTCCCGCGACACCGTCCTGCACGACAGCTATCGCGGCTTCAGCTTCCACTACAAAGCCGGCAAGGTGTCCCTGGACGCCAAGCTGAAGCGGATCGCGGGCGTGTTGCAGGTGCAGACAGCGGACCTGGAGCAGGTGGTGCAGCGCGAGAGCCAGCTCCCCTCCCCGGTGGTCGGGCACAAAGCGCTCACCGACCAGATCGACGGTCTGGTAGCCGGCAGCAACCTCTACGTCACCGGCAACTACTTCGCCGGCATGGCCGTCGAGGACTGCATCGTACGCTCGAAGAAAGAGTTCGAAAGGTTGTCCGCGTCGCTGTAACGCCCACCTCCGTCACCAGTGAAAAAGCCCGTCCACGTTGTGGGGCGGGCTTTTTTGTTATCTGCCTCAGAGCTGCTGCAGAGCGCTATGGTAAAATGCCTGCTGGCCGAGGAGGGGTGCCATGGGCGAAACCGAAGCGGGCAAGCTGTTGCAGAGCCACGGGGGGTATCGTCAGTTGAAGAGTTTTCAACTGGCTCAGTTGGTTTATGACGTCACCGTCCGCTTTTGCGACCGCTACATCGACAAGAAAAGCCGGACCCATGACCAGATGGTGCAGGCGGCCCGGAGCGGGGTGCAGAACATCGCCGAAGGGAGCCAAGCTTCAGGGACCTCCAAAAAGACCGAGCTGAAGCTGACGAACGTGGCCAGGGCCAGCTTGGAAGAGCTGCGGCTGGACTACCAGGACTTTCTGCGCCAGCGCAGGCTGCCACGGTGGGACCGCTCCGACCCGCGCCGCGCCGACCTGGTGGCGCGGCGCTGCAAAAGCGCGGATGAGGTGGCGCGGTGGGTGGTGGAAGTATGCAGGGGTGGACTAAGTGGACAAAAACCCAGTGGACATGGACAGAGTGGACCCGGTGGACCCCATGGACAACGAAGTGGACACCAGGCGCCCACACTAGCGACGCCGACCGCGCCGACTGGGTCCACTGAGTCCACTGAGTCCACTGGGTCCACTGGGTCCACCAGCAGCTATGCTGAGGCCGCGGCCAATGCTGCGCTTACCCTCATAGCAGTGGCGTGCTCACTGCTGGAACACCAACTGACGGCCCAGGCTGAGGCTTTCGAAAGAGAGGGCGGCTTCACCGAACGCCTCTACCGCACCCGAACCCAAAACCGCACCCGCCCCTAAAAAACCCACCGCCACCAACAAAACCCTACTGCCCCCCCGTACAGCAACACCCCGGCGGGACTCGAAACGGCAACCTTCAGGTCCTGCCCGGACGGTATCGAGCTGTAGCTGAACACATATATGGCGACATACATCAACATGGTGTGCCAAAGATCGGCCGGAAACCACCCACTCCACCCCAGGTACAGGTAGTATGCGACGACGTTCAACGACAGCGGCGCCAACGCGGAGGGAAACGCGGAAACCGGTCCCGGATTGCTGATGGTAACCGACCCCAACACCCAACGCCCTGGCCCGTCACGACGGGGTATGATGCTGAACCCTGTGGGCCGCCCGCCGGTAACGACGGCAACCACCAGGTGGGACAACTCGTGCAATAACGTCCCCGGCAAAGCCCAGCAGATCTGCCAAAAGGCACCGGCCCTCCCCACCCGCGCCTGCAATACCGCCAGCCCGATCACCAGCAGCACCCCGACAAAGTGGTGCCACCGCCCGGGATCCGCTGCCACCTCCAACATTCCGCCCATATCCATCCTCCAGAAAGCTGCGGCAGCATAACCCGAATCGGAGCCGGTTACAACATCGTCATTTCCCTTGCCAACTACCGCCATTCTGCTATGGTTTATCCGCTAATGAGAAGCACATCCAAGGAGGCCATCATGTTTCTGGAAGGACAAAAAGCACCCGATTTCAAACTTCAGGGGAGCGACGGCAAGGAACACACGCTCGCGGATTACCGCGGCAGACTCCTGGTTCTTTTCTTCTATCCCAGGGACAACACCCCCGGCTGCACGGCTGAGGCGGTGGGCTTCGCCAAGCTGCACCCGCTCTTCGAGCAGCTCGGAGCGGTGCTGGTCGGGGTTTCCAAGGATTCCCTGAAGTCCCACGACAAGTTCATCGCCGATTTCAAGCTCCCGTTCACCCTCCTCTCCGACCCGGACGCCTCCGTGATGAAAACGTACGGCGCCTTCGGCGAAAAGGTCCAGTACGGCAAGACCACCATAGGCACCATCCGCTCTACCGTGGTCATCTCACCGGATGGAATCGTGATCAAGCACTGGCCCAAGGTGGCCAAAGCTTCCGAACACCCGGACAAGGTCCTCGATTTCTTCAAGATGCTGGCTAAGGGGCGTTAGACAAAAGAAAAGGGGCGATTTTATCGCCCCTCTCTTCTTTCGTGAACTGCCGGCGGCTGAAGATCAACCCGGTCAATCGACGTAATTGTAGTTCGTTTCACTGTCCAGAATCTTCACCATTGACTCGGGGGAGTACGGATATTCTGTCTCCAATTCCTCGACCTTCCTGTTGGGCGGCGGCGTCCAGTGCAGCACCCAGTCACCATCACGGTTTACTTTCGACACCCTGCCCTGGCAGCGGGCTTCCAGAGTACGCCACATCTCGTCTTCATTGATCAACTCGAAACCGTCGATCTTCTCACTCTCTTTCAGGTTCTGCATGAACCTGTCAAGCAGGTCGAAGTCGATGAAGTCCTCCTCATTGCGCCACCACTTGATGAATACCCCGTCAGGATGAGCGCTCTTCGCCTCTCTGATCTCCTTTACCAGCTGGTACCCTTTCATGGCCACCTCCTTCGGGCTTGTTCCTGCCTGCCACTGTCTGCCTCATAGGGTCAACTAAATAGTACATCCAGCGATGTTTTTAAGCAAGCGACAGTATCAGCTACCAGAGTCGCCCGTGGCGGATACGTCGGCATCTCCTGCGGGTCTGCACATCGCTGCTTGTATTTCATAAAATACCGGCTTTAATGTTATATCGCTAATCATACCCCCAACTGGAGACCGCCATGAGAAGGAACCTCTGCCTGCTGCTGGTTGCATTCGCTCTGTCTTTAGTGGCAGAAGGCTCCGCGTCCGCCGCAAGCTGGGGGCCTTTCGGGGTACGAGGGGGATTCGCCGTGGACGGCAAGGACAACGGCGCCGAAATATTCGAAGGGTTTGCCACCTACCAGCTCCCCTGGAGCTTGCGCAGCAAGGGTGGTTGGGGCGTGTCCACCCAGGTTGCGCTCACCGCCGGCACCCTTTCCAGCGGCGACGACCGCGGTTTCGTCGGCTCGCTTGGTCCGGTTTTCCCGATCGGCAATCCCGATTCCGTCGAGCTCGACCTCGGCATAAGCATCGCCGTTCTCAGCCGAGACAGGTTCGGCGGGAGGGATTACAACGGCATCGAGCAGTTCATCTCCCATGCCGGTCTCATCTATCACTTCACCCCGTCCTTCGCCCTTTCCTACCGGTTCCAGCACATGTCCAACGCCGGCCTGAACGGCGAGGTCAACCCCGGACTCAACATGCACCTCTTCGGGATCAGCTGGTACCCGGAGAAGTAATCATCTTCCTTTTGACAGATGCCCTGCCGCGTTATAGTATCTGTCCCCTGCAACAGCCGGAGTCCGTCCCGATACGCCCACCGGCACGTAATAAATCTTAGGAAGGTTCCCCATCGTAACCACCAGAAAAAGCCGGTTGCTCCGGCTTATCATCGAAAGGCTGGCACGTGACCTGTCGGTTTTGTCCACTGCCGCCAAAACCGCCCATGAAGCGGCCATCCACGAAGAAAACATCCCCGACAACAAGTACGACACCCTCAGCCTGGAAGCATCGTACGTGGCGCAAGGGCAGGCGAATCGAGCGCAGGAACTGAAACATGCCCTGCAAGCCTACCAACGCCTGCCCCTGCAGCCCTTCCGTGAGCAGGACAGCATCAGGCTGACAGCTCTGGTGACGCTCGAGGACGAGGAGGGAAAAACGAAGACCTTCTTCATCGGGCCACAGGAAGGGGGACTGAAACTGCAGCTGGACGGCGAGGAGATCCTCGTGATAACGGCCGGCTCTCCGCTGGGCAAGGAGCTGATCGGAAAATCGCTGGGAGACCAGGTGGAACTGGGGAGCAATTGCTACGACATCGTCGACCTTTGCTGAGGGCGTGCAAGTCACCGTTTGCTATTGACATTGCCTTGCGGCGGCTCTACATTAGCGCCTGGTTAACAAGATCCTTTATCTGCCGGTTCGGCAGGTCGTCCGCCTCGGCTGCCATCGCGGCCGGCGTCTCGACGTTATGATGCTGGTTCAATAAGTTGCACGTGTAATTTGATGTCTTGGCGGAGGGTAGCTTGGAAAAGATGCGATTAGGAGAAATGCTGGTTCAGGCAGGTAAGATCACGGCCGCCCAGCTTGATGAAACCTTGAAAGGGCAGGCCATATTCGGAGGTCGTTTCGGTACCAACCTGGTGGAAATGGGGTATCTGGACGAAAACGACCTGGCGGAGTTTCTGAGCCAGAAGACCGGCATCGCCCATGCCGCTCCGGGCCAACTGCTCGACATCCCCGCCAACGTCATAAAGCTCATTCCGTTCGATTACGTCAAGAAGTACAAAGCCGTTCCCATAGCCCTCAACAACCGTAAAGTCACCCTCGCCATGGTCGATCCCACCGACCTGCACGCCATCGACGAAATCGCTTTCGCCACCGGCTACATCATCGTCCCCGTGATCGCGCCGGAGCTGCGCATCGTGACCGCCCTGGAGAAGTACTACGGCATCAAGCGCGACGTGCGTTACATCAGCGTCGAAGGCGGCAGCAGAAGCAGGACCAGGCAGCACGCAGCGCATTCCTCCACTCCCTCACCGGCCACGCCGGCGGCACGGGTGGTGACTGCGCCCCCTCCGCCCACCTCTCCCAAACCGACCCTCGAGGAGTGGCCTGCGCACGTGGAGGAGGAGGTCCTCGACCTTCCCATGCTGGAGGAATTGAGCCTGGACGTGCTGGAGCAGGTCGAAGCGGCACCGCTGGCGTCGGCGGCGCCCCCCGCAGCAGCACCGGCAGCAGCGGCAGCACCGGCAGCAGCGCAACCGGCTCCGGCTCCGGCGCCCGCGGCTGCTACCCCGACTCCGGCACCCGAGGCAGCGGCAGCGCAGGCAGCTCAGCCCCCTGCAAGCCAACCGCCCGCCCCGCAGCCCGCGCCCGCAGCACCACCCGCCGCGCCAGTGGCGGAACTGTACCAGGAAGAATTCGAGGAACCGGAGCAGGATTTCTCGCTGGAGAGCGTTCTGGTCGGACTGGCCGAGGCGGACGACCGCGACTGGATTGCGGAGCTGATCACCGGCCACCTGGGGCCCCAATTCAAACGGGTCGCCTTCTTCCTTTTGCGCGGCGGACACGCCACCGGATGGATGGCGCGGGTGGACAACAAGCCCGTTCCGGAATTCGAGGGGCTGGAGCTTTCCCTGGACGATCCGTCGGTGCTTAACGTGGTCAATCAGAGCAAGAGCTTCTTCCTTGGCCCGATGCCGCCCACCCCCGCCAACCAGGCCATCATGGAAGCCTTAAGCGGCGGTACCCCCTTCAACAATCTGCTGGTGCCGCTGCTGATGATGGGGCGGGTGGTCGCCGTATTGTACGTCGGCGGGGGGAGCACCCCGCTTGACGAGAAGCTCCCCGAGATACAGAAACTGATCGCCAAAGCGGCCATGGCTTTCGAAATCCTCATCCTCAAGAGCAAGATAATGATGACATGATCTAATGATACGATCCCACTACGCGGACTAATTGACTTTCGGCGGCGCTACGCTAGATTATACGGGTACCAAAATCCCCTGTGATTCTCATTGAAAGGCCGGTATGCCAGTCACCGCACAGCAGGTCGAGTTCATCCCTCTCGCCATTTATACCGCCCTCGCGGTCGGGCTCATTGGCGTCCTGCTGGCGGCGGCCTACTTCCTTGGGTCCGGCACAGATTCCGCCGACAAGCACATCCCTTACGAATCCGGGGTGGTCCCGACCGGGGCCGCCCGTCACGCATCCCGCGTTCCCTTTTACCTCATCGCCATTTTCTTCATCGTTTTCGACGTCGAAGGCTCTTTCATCCTGACCTGGGCCACGGCCTGGGACCTGCTCGGCATCCAGGGGCTGGTGCACATCACCGTCTTCATCGTCATCCTCATGCTGGGGCTGGTCTGGCTCTGGATGAAGGGGGGGCTGGATTGGGGGCCGTCCGCCATCCGCATGCGAGGTAAACAATCTTGAGCGAGAGGGACGACGAAAAAATACCGGAAAACGTCCTCCTCACCTCCTTGGACGACCTGATCAACTGGGGGAGGGCGAACTCACTCTGGCCGATGTTCTTCGGGCTTTCCTGCTGCTTCGTGGAAATGATGGCTTCCTTCACCTCGCGCTACGACGTTTCGCGCTTCGGCGCCGAGGTGCTGCGCGGCACCCCGCGCGAGGCCGACCTCATGGTGATCGCGGGGACGGTCTTCAAGAAGATGGCGCCCAGCATCCTCAGGCTCTACGACCAGATGGCCGAGCCGAAGTGGGTGATCTCCATGGGGAGCTGCGCCAACTCCGGCGGCATGTACGATGTCTACTCCGTCGTGCAGGGGGTCAACCAGATCCTGCCGGTCGACCTGTACATCCCCGGCTGTCCGCCGCGTCCGGAATCCTTCCTCGAAGGGCTCATGCTGCTGCAACAGAAGATCAGGAGCGAGGAGCGCCCCACCCGCCCGGTGCTGCGCATGCAGGGAGGAACCCAGGGGACCGTCGCGCCCATCCTCGTTGACGGCGTCACCAAATCCCGCGACACCCGCGGCCCCGGCATGGAGGGGATAGAGATCCGCGGCACCGCGATGCAGCACCCGTACTTCGCCGCGCCGCGCTCGGACGAGCTCTGGCGCCCGAAGCAGCCCCGCCTCGCCTACCCCGAGTTTGGACTGGAGGAGGAACTGCAGGCGGCCTTCAACGGTGAGGTGCGCCGCGACGAGGCCGCCGCCGACATGCTCACCTACCGCGCGCCGGCCCGCCTGGTGCCCGAGCTGCTCCGGCACCTCAAAGAGCGCAAGGCCTCCCCCTTCCGCCGCCTGGAGGACATCGCCTGCGTCGACGAGTCCTGCCGCCGCGACCGCGGCAGCTTCCGCGACTTCACCGTCAACTACCACCTCACCTGCTTCGACACCCCCGGCAGGATCAGGATCAAGACCGAGCTGGACGGGGCCTACCCCGAGGCCCCCAGCGTCACCTCCGTCTTTCCCGTCGCCAACTGGTACGAGCGGGAGGCCTACGACATGTTCGGCATCCGCTTCGCCGGTCACCCCAACCTGACCAGGATACTGATGCCCCCCGACTGGGAAGGGCACCCGCTCCGGAAGGAGCACCCCTCCCGGGCCACGGAGATGCGCCCCTACACCGCCGAGGAGGCGCGTGGGCGCAAGTCGCTGCCCGGCAGCGACTTCTTCGACCGCGTCGACGACGAAACCCTGATCCTGAACCTCGGTCCCCAGCACCCCGGCACCCACGGCGTCGTGCGCTTCGTCCTGAAGCTCTCCGGCGAGGAGATCGTGGACATGGACACCGAGATCGGCTACCACCACCGTGGCGCCGAGAAGATCGGCGAGCGCCAGAACTGGCACCAGTACATGCCCTACACCGACCGGGTCGACTACCTGGCCGGCGTGCAGAACAACCTTGCCTACGTCAACTCGGTGGAAACCCTCTGCGGCATCGACGTCCCGGAGCGCGCCCAGTACATCCGGGTCATGCTGAGCGAGCTGTTCCGCATCGCCAACCACCTGGTCTGGCTCGGAACCTTCGCCGCCGACATCGGCGCCATGACCCCGGTCTTCTACACCTTCACCGACCGCGAAAAGATCTTCGACATCGTGGAGCTGATCACCGGCGGACGGATGCATCCCGCCTGGTTCAGGATCGGCGGCGTCGCGGACGACCTCCCGCAAGGGTGGCTGGACAAGGTCCGGGCCTTCCTGGAATGGTTCCCGCCGCGCCTTGCCGAGTACGAGAAGCTGCTGACCGGCAACCCGATCTTCACGGCCCGACTGAAAGGGGTCTCCGCCATCAGCAGGGACGAGGCGCTGGAGTGGGGGCTCACCGGGCCGATGCTGCGCGCCTGCGGCTTCGATTGGGACCTGCGCAAGAGGATGCCCTACTGCGGCTACGACCGCTTCGACTTCCAGGTGGCCACAGCCGAAGGGGGAGATTGCTACGCGCGCTACCTGGTGCGCATGGAGGAGATGCGCCAGTCACTCTCCATCGTCAGGCAGGCCGCCGAGGGGATGCCGGGCGGACGCTGGGTTTCCTCCGATTACCGTTACGTGCTGCCCCAGAAGCGCGACGCACTGGAGGACATCGAGTCCCTGATCCACCACTTCGTCAACGCGACGCGCGGCATGTCCCCTCCCAAGGGGGAGTGCTACGCGCCGATCGAGGCACCCAAGGGGGAATACGGCTACTTCGCCGTTTCCGACGGACTGCACACCGCCTACCGCATGCGGATCAGGACCCCGACCTTCCCGCACATCCAGTCGCTGCCGGTGCTGAGCCGGGGCTGGCTGGTGTCGGACTTTCTGGCCATCATCGGATCCATCGATTTCGTGCTGGCGGACCTGGACCGGTAACTGTAAGGAGCTGAGCTGGGGATGATACCCGAGACGCTGAAAACATCGCTGGAGGCGCGCATCGCCTCCGCCATCACCGCGCGCGAGGCCGCCGTGGATGTGATGAAGGAGCTGCAGGCCCACTACGGCTGGCTGACCGACGAGGCGGTAGCGGAGGCCGCGGCGCTCCTGGGGCTTTCGCCCTTGCAGGTGGAGGAGCTGGCCACCTTCTATGAGATGATCTACCGCCGTCCGGTGGGGAAAAAGGTGATCCACGTCTGCGACTCCATCTCCTGCTGGTGCGCCGACTGCGACAAGATCATCCAGCACCTGAAGGACAAGCTCGGCGTCGGGCTGGGGGGCACCACCGCGGACGGCATGTTCACCCTGCTCCCCTGCTGCTGCATGGGGATGTGTGGCGACAGCCCGGCCATGTCGGTGGGCGGCGTCCCCTACGGCCGCCTCACCCCGGAACTGGTGGACGAAATCCTGGAAGCGGAGCGGCACAAGGTCTGATATGGAACTTCCTCTTTTCCGACATAACCGACCCAACCGCGTGGTGACCTTCGACGAGTACCGCGAGGAGGGGGGCTTCGAAGGGCTGAAGAAGGCCTTCTCCGGGATGAGCCCGAACGACGTGCAGCAGGCGGTGCTCGACTCGGGCCTGCGCGGCCGCGGCGGAGCCGGCTTCGCCACCGGCAGGAAGTGGTCCTTCGTTCCCCGCGACCTCCCCGGCCCGCGCTGGCTCATCTGCAACTGCGACGAGATGGAGCCGGGAACCTACAAGGACCGGGTGCTCCTGGAGCACAACCCGTACAGCCTCATCGAGGGGATGACGCTCGCCTGCTACGCGCTGGGCGTCCGGCACGCCTTCATCTTCATCAGGAAGGGATACGAGAAGGCGGCAGCCAACCTGGCGCGGGGCATCGAGGAGGCCAAGAAGGCGGGGCTGCTCGGCGAGCACATCCTGGGGAGCGAGCACTCCATCGACCTGGACCTGCACCTTTCCGCCGGCCGCTACATCTGCGGGGAGGAAACCGCGCTGATCAACGCGCTGGAAGGAAAGCGTCCCAACCCGCGCACCAAGCCCCCCTTTCCCGCGGTGAAGGGGCTCTGGCAGGGGCCGACCGTGGTCAACAACGTCGAGACCCTGGCCAACGTGCCGGCCATCGTCGCCAACGGCGCGGCCTGGTTCAAGGGGCTCGCGCTCAACCCTGAAGGGGCCGGCAGCAAGCTCTTCTGCGTGAGCGGATCGGTCAAGAACCGCGCCTGCGTGGAGCTTCCCATCGGTACCACGCTCGGGGACATCATCGACGGGGCCTGCGGCGGCATGCGCGACGGCAAGAAGTTCAAGGCCTGCATCCCGGGGGGCGCGTCCACCCAGTTCCTGAAACCGGAGCACTGGAACCTCCCCATGGACTACGATACCGTGGCCAAGGCCGGCTCCCGGCTCGGCTCCGGCGGGGTGATCGTCTTCGACGAGGGACACTGCCTGGTCGAGGCGACCCTCAACCTGATCAACTTCTTCGCCCGGGAGTCGTGTGGCTGGTGCACCCCGTGCCGCGAGGGCCTTCCCTACGTGAAGGAGATCCTGACCCGGATCGAGAACGGGCGCGGCGAGGACGACGACATCGCCATCCTGCGCGAGCACGTGAAATATCTGAACTACACCTTCTGCGCCCTCGCCCCCGGCGCCATGGCCCCGTTGGACGGCCTGCTGCGGGATTTCGAGGACGAGGTGCGCGAGCATATCGTCAAGAAGAAGTGCCCGTTGAAATAGGACATCATGCCGAAACTTATCATCGATGACATACCGGTGGAGGTCGCGCCGGGGACCAGCGTGCTGGAGGCGGCCCGCAGCGTCGGGATCACCATCCCGCACTTTTGCTACCACCCGGCTCTCGCCATCGCCGCGGCCTGCCGGCTCTGCGCCGTGAAGCTCCTGGACGGCCCGGTGAAGGGGATCCAGATGTCCTGCGCCCTGCCGGCCCAGGACGGCATGGTGGTCTCCACCACCGACCCCGAAGCGCTCAAGATGCGCTCCCTGGTCATCGAGTGGCTCATGCTGAACCACCCGCACGACTGCCCGATCTGCGACGAGGGGGGCGAGTGCCTGCTGCAGGACTTCACCATCGCCGGTGGCCACAGCCGCCGCCGGTACCAGGGGAAGAAGCGCACCTTCCAGAACCAGTACCTGGGTGAGGGAATCCACCACGAGATGAACCGCTGCATCGAGTGCTACCGCTGCGTCCGCTTCTACCAGGATTACGCCGGGGGCACCGACTTCGGTGTCATGGGGAGCGCGGGCCGGGTCTACTTCGGCAGGTTCCAGGAGGGCCCCCTGGAGTCCCCGTTCTCGGGGAACCTGGTGGACATCTGCCCGACCGGCGTCTTCACCGACAAGACCGGGCGGTTCCGGGCCCGCTACTGGGATTACCAGTTCGCCCCTTCCATCTGCCAGCACTGCTCGGTGGGGTGCAACACCTCCCCGCAGAACTTCCAGCGCGAGACAATCAAGATCGTCGGGCGCCGCAACGACCAGGTGAACGGCTGGTTCATCTGCGACCGAGCCCGCTTCGACAAGGCGTACCTCAACGATCCGCAACGGCCACGGGACCCCCGCCTGGACGGCGCCACCTGCGGCTACGACGTCGCCGTCGACGCGGCGGCCAAGTCCATCACCGAGTTCGTGCGCCGAAACGGCGCCGGTGCCCTTGCCTTCGTGGGGTCGCCGAGGCTCTCATTGGAAGGGATGATCCTTTTGGCCCAGCTTGCCCGCGCCGCTGGAGGGGCGAGGCTCAGCTACTACGGCGATCCCGACCAGCAGCAGGGGAGCGTGGCGGCAGCGAAGCTCCTCCACGAGGAGAACACTGCTTATGTCAGGGAAATCGAGCAGGCGCAGTGGGTCGCCCTGCACGCCCTCGACCTGATGGAGGAGGGCCCCATGCTGGCCCTGGCGGTGCGCAAGGCCTTCCTGGCAGGCGCCCAGATTTTCCTGGTCGACGGCGATCCGATCCCAGCCCGCAACATCCCCCCCTTCAAGTACACGGCCGTGGAGTCCCTGGACCAGGTCCCCTTCGAGGGGGGCGGCAAAGGGGTAATCATCTGCGGCTGCGGCAAGAAGGATCCCGAACTTTTGGCGCAAATCGCCTCCAGCGGCGCGAAACTGGTCATGCTGCAGCCTGGGGCGAACGGCTTTGCCGCCGCTTTGCTCACGATCGAGCACGCTGCATCTCCCTTGACCGAACTGGTGGCATCCGGGCAGGTGAAAGGGGTGGTCTGCTTCGAGGCCGACGTGCCGGATGGACTGCTCTCGCAAGTGGAGGTCCTGGCGAGCGCGGACTGGCGCCGGGGGCCCGTCCACGACAAGAGCCCCATCTTCCTCCCCACCACCACCTGGGTCGAGTCCGACGGCACCGCCATCAACTGCGAGGGACGCGCGCAGCGCTTTGAACGCAGCAGGGTGGCCGGCCTTCCGCTGAGGGGCCTCGACCCGAAGTATTACGGCAGCGCCACCGAGGCCGTCACCTTGCATCCGCCGCGGCTGCACCGGAAGGAGGTTCCCGGCGGGGCGGAGCGCGATGCCTGGCAGGTGATGGCGCAGCTGATCGAGAGGCTGGGGGGAGAGCCGGTGGAGCCGCTCTCCGGCAAATGGCGCGCGTTGAAAAGCCTCGACCCGGAGGGCGAAGGGGTCCGTATTTTCGAGATGGGTCTGGGCGAATGATTATTCGCCCCTACAGGATGGCATTGCTCCTCCCCCCGGAGGGGGGAGGTTGGGAGGGGGGGCATTCATACAGCAGCAATCCCCCTCCCTGTCCCTCCCCCTCCGGGGACGGGGACGTGACGCTGAGGATACAGTAACTTTGAGGGGCGAAGAAGTGGTTCGCCTGTTCCCGCCGCGGCGGGAGGAACGTTTATGACCTGGACTGCCACCGACATAGCGCTGATGCTCGGCAAGATCGTACTGCTGTACGCGATCATACTGACCTTTGCGGCCTACCTGGTGCTGGCGGAGCGGCGCATCCTGGGCTTCATCCAGGACCGGATCGGCCCGAACCGGGTCGGCCCCCTGGGCCTTTTGCAGCCGCTGGCCGACGTCATCAAGATGCTGACCAAGGAGGACATGATCCCCACGGCCGCCGACCGCCTGCTCTTCTCACTGGCGCCGGCCATGGCCGCCATCCCGGCCATCCTGACCTTCGCCATCATCCCGCTGGGGGCGCCGGTGCAGCTCTTCGGGCGCCAGGTGCACCTGCAGATCGCCGATCTGAACGTGGGAGTGCTCTTCTTCATGGCTCTCTCCTCCATCGCGGTCTACGGCGTAGCGCTCGGTGGCTGGGCTTCGAACTCCAAGTACGCGCTCCTGGGGAGCATCCGCGGCCTGTCCCAACTGATCTCCTACGAGCTCTCCATGGGACTGTCGCTGGTTCCCGTGGTCATGCTGGCCAAATCGTTGAGCCTCGCCGACATCGTCAACGCCCAGGCCGAGATGCCCTTCATCGTGTACCAGCCGGTCGCCTTCGTGATCTTCCTGGTCAGCATCCTGGCCGAGTGCCGCCGGATCCCCTTCGACCTTCCCGAGGCGGAAGGAGAACTGGTGGCCGGCTTCCACACGGAGTACTCGGGGATGCGCTTCGGCCTGTTCTTCGTCGGGGAGTACATCAACATCATCTCGCTGGGCTCGCTCGCCTCGCTCTTTTTCCTGGGGGGATGGCGCGGCCCGTTGCTGCCGCCGGTAATGTGGTTTTTCATCAAGGTCGTACTATTCTCGTTCCTGTTCATCTGGGTCAGGGGAACCCTCCCACGCCTTCGCTACGACCAGCTCATGCACCTGGGCTGGAAGTTCCTGACACCGCTTGCTCTTCTCAACATTCTAGTCACCGGGTGGTGGCTGGCTTTACGATAAGAGGCGTTGTACTGGGCAATGTATTCTCACAAAGGAGGAACTGCGATGACAACAACCGTGGAAGTCGAGTTGGGGGCAGGGTTCAGGGCACAGGTGGATGCGGTGGACAAAAACGGCCACACCGCATTGATGGACGCAGCAAAGGCCGGTAATCTGGCCGAGGTGAGCGACCTGCTTGAGCGGGGCGCCAACCTGGCGGCCAGAAGCGACAAGGGAAAGACGGCGCTGCATTTCGCCGCGGCCAACGGCCACGCGGACGTGGTACGCCTGCTGTTGCAAAGGGGAGCCGAGGTCGATGCCCGCGACCGTGACGGCCACACCCCGCTCATGCTGGCAGCCAACTACGGCTGCACCCAGACCACGCAGATGCTGGTCGACAGCGGCGCCGACCCGCTGGCAATGTCGTACTCAGGAACAACCGCCCTTGCCTACGCAGAGAACAACCGGCACAGACAGACCCTCGACCTCTTGATGAAGTCACTACGGCCCAACTGACACCTCCTTCCGGCAGGCGGCCCCGTGCTGCCTGCCGGGCCCCGGCCCGCACCGGTCCAGCCCTCGCGGCGACCGGGTCGGCCTTAACGAATCTGCCGGCATCTACTACGGCACCAACGACACCTCGAGCAGGATCAGATGCCCCTACTGAACGACATAAAAGAGATCCTGACCGGCCTTTCCATCACCTTCCGCCATATCTTCCGGAAGCCGGTCACGGTGCAGTTCCCCGAGGAGCGCAGGCCCATGCCCGAACGCTTCCGCGGCAGCATCGTCCTCACCCGCGACCCCGACGGCGCCGAGCGCTGCGTCGCCTGCTATCTGTGCTCCGGGGCGTGCCCCGTCGACTGCATCTCGATGGCCGCGGCGGAAGGGGAGAACGGCCGACGTTACGCCGCCTGGTTCCGCATCAACTTCTCGCGCTGCATCCTGTGCGGCCTGTGCGCCGAGGCCTGCCCGACGCTCGCCATCCAGATGTCGCCCGAGATGTTCCACTGCAGGCGCCAGGTGATCGACATGGTCTACGAGAAGGAGGACCTGCTCATCGACGGCACCGGCAAGGATCCCAACTACAATTTCTACCGCCACGCCGGGACCGGCGTGGTGCAGCCGCGCGGTAGCGGCGCAGGCGAACAGGCACCGGCAGACCCGAGAAGCCTGTTGCCGTAACGGGTATGCCTAAAGGCGAACCGCCTCATCGTCCCACGACTCCTCCCCCCGGAGGGGGGAGGTTGGGAGGGGGGCAACTGCCGGCGCAAAGACTTCCCCCTCCCAAACCCTCCCCCTCCGGGGGAGGGGACGAAGCACAGATCGAAGCAGAAAACGACCGGAGCGAAATGGAAGCGACCCTTTTCTACATACTGGCGGCGGTGCTCCTCACCGGGACCCTGCTCGCCATCACGGCCCGACAGGCGGTGCGCTCCATCGTCTACCTGGTGGCCTCGTTCCTCGCCCTGGCCCTGATGTTCTATCTCCTGGGGGCGCCGCTCATCGCGGCCTTCGAGGTGATCATCTACGCCGGTGCCATCATGGTGCTCTTCCTGTTCGTCATCATGATGCTGGAGCTGGAGTCGCCCGAGAAGCTCCCCAAGCCTCACTTGAAGAACTGGCTGCCGGCCCTGCTTCTGGCGGGAGCCGTGGTGGGGTCGCTGGTGGTCCTGCTCTGTTCCCGCCTGCAGGCGGTTCCCCCGGGGTTCGTACAGATCCCGGTGCGCCAGTTCGCCTTCACCCTGTTCAAGCAATACGGGGTGGCCGTGGAAGTGGTCTCCATGCAGCTCTTGTTCGCGCTGGTGGGCGCACTCTACCTCGGGAGGCGCAAATGAGCGTACCCCTTTCCCACGTGCTGATCGTGGCATCGCTGATGTTCGCCATGGGCCTTGGCTGCGTGGTGGCCTGGCGCGCCAACGTCATCATGATGCTGATCGGCATCGAGATCATGCTGAACGCGGTGATGCTCACCTTCGTCGGCGGCTCCGCCCACTGGCAGATCGCGGACGGACAACTTTTCTCGCTGATGCTGATGGCGCTGACCTCCGCGGAGGTGTCGCTTGCGCTCGCCATGGTCGTTTACCTGCACCGGCGCAAGAATACCGTCAACACCGACCGGTTCGACTCCATGAAGGGCTAGACGATGCTTGCTACCTACCTGACACTCATGCTCCTCTTCCCACTCGCCGGCGGGATCACCTGCGCCGTGGCGGGACGTAAACTGCCGCGCACGCTGGTGGAGGTACTGGCCTGCACCACGGTCTGGGGAAGCTTCGCCTGCGCGGTGCTGGCCGCCGTGACGTACTCGGGTCCGCAGGTGATCACCCTGGCCGACTGGTTCGCAAGCTTCGATCTCTCCATCCCCTTCTCGCTCTACCTCGACCCACTCTCGCTGTCGATGGTGGTCATGATCGGTTTCGTATGCGGGCTGATCCACGTCTATTCCGTCTTCTACATGCGCGAAGACGAGGACTACGCGCGCTATTTCGCCCTTTTGAACCTGTTCGTGTTCGCCATGCTCACCCTGGTTCTCGGGGAGACCCTGCCCCTGCTGTATCTCGGCTGGGAAGGGGTGGGCTTCTGCTCCTACCTCCTAATCGGCTTCTGGTACACCGATCCTGCTAACGCCGACGCCGGCAGGAAGGCCTTCATCACCACCAGGATCGGGGACGTGGCCCTGATGATCGCGCTGGCCTGGCTGTTCCAGCTGTTCAACACCCTTTCCGTCACCAAGGTGAACGGGATGGGGTTCCTCATGCCCGGCTCCGTCATCACCATGCTGGGGATCCTGTTCCTGATCGCCGCCATGGGCAAGTCGGCGCAGATGCCGCTCATGGTCTGGCTCCCGGACGCGATGGCCGGCCCGACCCCGGTCTCCGCCATGATCCACGCCGCCACCATGGTCACCGCCGGCGTCTACCTGCTGGCGCGCCTGCTGCCGTTGATCGGCGGCTCCAAGACCGCCCTCGCCGCCATCGCGATCACCGGCGGGCTGACCGCCTTCTACGGCGCCACCTGCGCCCTCGCGCAGCGGGACCTGAAACGGGTGCTGGCCTATTCGACCATCAGCCAGATCGGCTACATGATGCTCGGCGTCGGCGCCGGGGCGGTCACCGCGGCGACCTTCCACCTGCTGGTGCACGCCTTCTTCAAGGCCCTGCTCTTCCTCGGGGCGGGCTGCGTCATCGCCGCCATGCACCACGAGCAGGACATCTACAAGATGGGAGGCCTGCGGCGCTCACTGCCGCTCACCTTCTGGAGCTTCCTGATCGGCGCCGCCTGCCTGGCCGGCATCCCCCTCACCGGCGGCTTCTTCAGCAAGGACAGCATACTGCTGGCCGTCTGGCTCAAGGGTGGCGTGCTGTACCAGGCTTTATACCTGCTGGGCCTCGTCACCGCGCTGGTCACCGCCTACTACAGTTTCCGGCTGGTACTCCTGGTCTTTGCGGGAGATAACGGTCACGTGCACCGCAGCTCCGGTCTCACCGTAATGCAATTGGTGCTGGTCCCGCTCGCCATTTTGGCGCTCTTCGGAGGCGCGCTCGACCTCCCCGCCTACCTGGGAGGAGGGTACCTGAGCGGCTTCTTCGCGACGCTCCCCCCAAGCGATCTCCCGACCGGTTCGCACGAGCAGGAGATCGCGCTGCAGCTCATCGCCGGAATCGTGGCGCTCCTTGGTCTCGCGGCCGCCTACTTCCGCTATGGAAAGGGACGGGCCGAGCGGATGCGTGAGGCGCAGGCCCAGCCCTCCGCGCTGATCCACTTCCTGGCCAACGGCTGGTACTTCGATAAGCTGTACCACCTGGTCCTGATCCGTCCTTACCAGGCCCTGGCAGGATTCTGGTGGGAGCGGGTGGACCGTGGGGTGATCGATGCGTCCGTGGACGGCCTGGGATCGGGCCTGGGGGGCGCCGGCCGGCTGCTCGGGCGCTGGAGCACCGGGAAGGTCGCCGTCTATCTCATCAGTTTTGCCGCCGGGGGAGCCCTCATCCTGGGTTACCTCGCCTGGCTTGCGCTGTAACGTAACCGGCGCCTGCGCGCCTACGGGAACTGCCGATGACTTCTCTCATCCCGATACTCACGCTGCTGGTCTTTGTTCCGCTCTGCGGGTCGCTGCTGGTCTTCGCGCTCCGGCGCAGCGGCGCCACCGCGCGTGGCGTGACCGTCGCGTTCTGCCTGGCGGAGCTCGCGCTCTCCCTCTGGCCGCTGGCGCTGTCGGGCCAGCAGGCGGCTGGTGCGCCTGCCGGGTTCTTCCTCTACGAGGATGCGGCATGGATCGAGCGCTTCGGGATCCGCTACACCCTGGGCATGGACGGCATCAGCGCCGTCATGGTCGTCCTCACCGCGTTCATCACCTTGATCGCCGTCCTCTCCGCGTGGCAGGTCAAGGAGCGCTCCGGGCTGTTCCTTGCCCTGTTGCTCGCCTTGCAGGCCGCCGTCCAGGGGCTGTTTCTGAGCCTCGACCTGTTCCTCTTCTACCTCTTCTGGGAGGCGATGCTGATCCCGATGCTGCTACTGATCGGCGTCTGGGGCAACGGGCGCCCGGTGTACTCCACCATCAAATTTTTCCTCTACACCTTCGTGGGTTCCCTGCTCATGCTGATGGCGATCATAGCACTCTACCTGATGCACGGCGCCCAGACCGCGAGCTACACCTTCGCCCTCCCCGAACTGGTCCGCACCAACATCCCGTACGACATCGGGCTCTGGCTGTTCGCCGCGTTCCTGCTCTCCTTCGCCATCAAGTTCCCGCTGTTCCCGCTCCACACCTGGCAGCCTGACGCCTACTGCGACGCGCCGGTCGCCGGAACCCTGATGCTCGGCAGCCTTCTCTCCAAGACCGCCGCCTACGGACTGATCCGCATCGCCTTCCCGCTTTTCCCCGAAGCATCGCGTGCCTTCACGCCCCTGATCTACGTGGTGGCCGTGCTCGGCATCGGCTACTTCGCCTGGATCGCCTTCGCCCAGCGCGACATGAAGCGGATGCTCGCTTACTCGAGCGTCAGCCACATGGGGTTCGTCGCGCTCGGCATCGCCGCCTGGAGCCCCGTTGCGGTCTCCGGCGCGCTGCTGCAGATGGTGAACCATGCCGTTACCACCGGCGCGCTCTTCGTCGTGATCGGGATGCTGGAAGAGCGGGCCGACAGCCGCGATCTTGCCGGCTTCGGCGGCACCTGGAGCAAGATCCCGGTCTTTTCCTTCTTCTTCCTGGTCTTCAACATGGCGTCCGCCGGTGTGCCGGGGCTCAACAATTTCGTGAGCGAGCTGATCATCCTGGTGGGAACCTTCCGCGTCGCGCCGTTAGCAGCGGCGATCGCCTTCCTGGGGACCATACTGACGCTGGTTTACACGGTGCGCCTGGTGCAGGAGGTACTGTTCGGCAAGGAGAAGACGCCGCTGGAGCTGAAGGACCTTTCGCTGAGAGAGGCGGGGGTACTGGCGGTCATGGCGCTGGTGGTTGTTTACCTCGGTGTCCACCCCGGGCCCGTGCTCGATATGTTCAAGACCCCGCTGGAGGTTTTGCTTAAGCCCTAAACCCGGAACACAGAGGGCACGGAGGTCCACTCCTGAATTTTGGAGAGGAGCATCTGAAAGAGTATCGAAAGGATTATCCTCTGAGCCCTCTGTGGACCTCTGGGTCCTCTGTGGTGAGCTTTTAATGCCTTGGAGCATCTAATGACGCTTGTTGATCTATATGCCATCATGCCGATCGTGATCACCGCGTGCGCGGCGCTGTTCGTGCTGCTGTGCGGGCCTCTGCTCCTGTCGGCGAGCCTTACGGCCATCGGGGTGACCGCTTCGGCGGCAGCCGGCGTGTGGGCGGCTCTCTCGACACCTACTTCCACTCAGGCCGTCGCCGGCCTCGCCTTCACCCCGCTGGCCCGGTTCCTGATCCCGGTATTCTGCTTCGCCGCTGCCGTCACGCTGCTCCTCTCTCACAGCTACAACGAGCGCCGCGGCATCAAGGGGGAGGAGTTCCCGGCCACGGTGCTCTTCGCCCTGTTCGCATTGTGCGTCCTTCCCTGCGCCACCAACATGCTGATCCTGTTCCTCGCGCTGGAATCGGTCTCCTTCGCCTTCTATATCCTGGTCAGCATGGACCTGAACCGCGCCGATTCGGGAGAGGCGGGACTTAAGTACCTCCTCATGGGGGCGGTGGCGGCGGCTTTCACGGCCTTCGGCTTCGCCCTCCTCTTCACGGGCAGCGGCACCCTCGAGCTTTCCGGCGCGCTGGCCCGCCCCGACAACAGGGCCATCATCTCCGCAGGATGGGGCGTCATCCTGGTGGGCATCGCTTTCAAACTCTCGCTGGTCCCCGGGCACCTCTGGACACCCGATGTCTACCAGGGAGCGCCGGCACCGGTTTCCGCCTTTCTTTCCACGAGTTCCAAGGTCGCCGCTGCGGCGCTCCTGCTGATGCTGCTCGCCCTGCTCCCCCCGATGGTCGAACTTCGCGTCCCGCTCGCCGCCTTGTCCGTGCTCTCCATGGTGCTGGGCAACCTGGCCGCGCTGCTGCAACAGAACATCAAGAGGATGCTGGCGTATTCCTCTGTGGCTCACATGGGCTACCTCAGTCTCGCCCTGTTGAGCGGAAGTCGCGACGGTTACGCCGCCGTCCTTCTCTACGGCGCGGTCTATACCGCCATGAACCTCGCCGCCTTCGGCGCCATTTCCGCCCTCTCCGTTGACGAGGAAAGGGAGCTCATCACCGACTACGCCGGGCTTGGCTTTACGGCACCCTTGCGTGGCGGCGTGCTTGCCCTCGCCATGATCTCCCTGGCGGGGATACCGCCTGCGGCCGGTTTCATCGGTAAATTCTTCATCTTCTACTCGGCCATCAAGGGAGGGGCCATCGCCCTCGCCATCATCGGTATCCTGAGCGCCGCCGCATCTGCTTATTTCTACCTCAGGGTGGTGGCCCAACTGTACATGCACCGGGGTGAGGCTCCCGCACCGCGCGCCGTATCCCTCGCCGAAGGTCTCGCCCTCTGCCTCACCTCTGTGATGATCCTCGTGGTCGGCATCTATCCCGGCCCGCTGCTCAACGCCATCGACGCAGCTCTCCGCTGAGTAAGCATCCATAAGGACAGCAAAAAAGGCACCGTGCCCCAATCGCTGGGCAGGTGCCTTTCGTTTCCGCTGCCATCCCTGATGGGACTAGTGCAGCGTTTCCTTGAATGTCTTCAGATACTGCAGATCGAATGACCCGTCCATCTCTCCGTACATGATCTCCAGTGCGCTTTCCTTGGACAGGGCCTGCCGGTACGACCTGTTGGTGGTCAGGGCACTGAAGACATCGGCAATGGCCGTGATCTTCGAGCTCCTGGCGATGTCATAGCTGGAGAGGCCGTCGGGATAGCCGCTGCCGTTTTCCTTTTCGTGGTGATGCTTCACGATGCCGAGAGCCACCGGGGTGAAGATGTCGAGATCTCGCAAGGTGCTGTAGCCGTAGACCGGATGTTTCTTCACTTCCATAAACTCCGTCGGCGAGAGCTTGCCCGGCTTGTCCAATAACTCCTTGGGTACATAGACCTTGCCGTAGTCGTGGAACAGCGAGCCCATCCCCACGTCCATCAACTCGTCGCGGCCGAGGTCGAACTCCTTTATGTGCAGGGCTATCGAGTAGGTGGCGACTTGCACGGAGTGTACGTAGGTGTAGGCGTTGTGGTCTACCAGGCTGCTCAGGGCCGGCATCACCCCGCACGAATTCATCACGTCGTTGAGGATGTGCTTGATCAGGTTGCGGCAACGCTCCACGTTCTGTTTGATGGCTATCGCGGGGCTGTCGAAGATCTCCTGGACGTAATTGACTGAAGCCTGATACAGCATGCTCTGCTTGAGCTCCGGTTCGATACTCTCGTCGCTAAGCAGCAGCGGGAGGTTCGATTCCACGTACTGGTTGTAGGTCGACATTTCCGCGGCTTTCACGAAGAGGCACTTCACATTGTTGTCGAGCAGCCGCTCTTTGTCCCCTTGGGTGAAGGAGAGTGTAGGGTCCTTGTACAGCACGTGGTTGTCGCCGTGCTTGATGAACAGCGCGACTCCCGGCAGTGTTTCCGGTATCAGTGATTCCAGCTGGATCATTCGATACATGCCCGACCTCCTGAAGAAGTGGGAACCCCGCCGCAGCAACGGTACTGAAACAAGCCGATCGTCTGTCCACCTGCTTATTAAAAAAGACCAACCTAGTCTACCATGTCTTCACCGGATTACCGCCCCAGGTTTTGCCCTCACTGTGGCAATCTCAGCCAATAAAAAAGGGGGAGCAGCCTGTCGGCCCTCCCCCTTTGCACCACGTATCGTTCCTGTATTACCAGGTTTCGTCCGGCTCGCCCCAAAGGTTCAAAGCGATGTCGTCGAGTAGTTCCGGTATCCCCTCACCGGTTGCCGCGGAAATGGGGAACACCTTGATGCCGCGCTCTTCGAAATACGGGAGCACCTCTTTCAGGTTCTCCTTGACGTGCGGCAGGTCGATCTTGTTGACCACCACGGTCTGCCGTTTCTCGGCCAGCTCCGGGTTGAAGAGAGCCAGTTCCCGGTTGATCGCCTCGTATTCCGCTATGGGGTCGCGGTCCGGCATCCAGGAGAGGTCGAGCAGGTGCAAGAGCTGCCCGGTGCGCTCCAGGTGCTTGAGGAAACGGTGGCCAAGCCCCGCCCCTTCGCTGGCCCCCTCAATGAGGCCCGGAATGTCGGCCATCACGAAGCTGCGGTAGTTCTTGTACTTGACCACGCCGAGGTTCGGCTTGAGCGTGGTGAAGTGGTACTCGGCGATCTTCGGGCGTGCCGCGGAGATCTTGCTGATCAGCGAGGACTTGCCCACGCTCGGCATCCCCAAAAGGCCGACATCGGCCATCAGCTTCAGCTCCAGGCGGATCCAGCGCTCCTCGCCCGGCTCGCCCGGCTGGGCGAACTTCGGCGCCTTGTGGGTCGCGGTCTTGAAGCGGGCGTTCCCCTGGCCGCCGCGTCCCCCCTTGAGGAGCACGATGCAGGAATCCGGCTCGGTGAGGTCCGCCAGGATCTCATCGGTCTCCGCATCCTTGATCACGGTCCCGCGCGGCACCAGGATCTCCTTCGCGTCGCCGTTGGCGCCGTGGCGGTCGCTTCCCATGCCGTTTCTGCCGCGGCCGGCCTTCTGGTGCGGATGCTGGCGCAGGTCGAGCAGCGTGGAGAGGTGCGGCGACACCTTGAAAACCACGTCGCCACCCTTGCCGCCGTCGCCGCCGTCGGGCCCGCCCAGTGGGATGAATTTCTCACGCCGGAACGAGACGCACCCTGCGCCGCCGTCGCCGGACTTCACGTAAATTTTTACTTCATCAATGAAACTCATTAACTATTTTCCTGTGCAAACGGCAAAAGCCCGGACCTTGCGGCTCCGGGCTTTCACACTTTGTTTCTACTGCGTTGGCTAGTTGGCCGGGTAGACGGAGACCTTCTTACGGTCTTTGCCCAGACGCTCGAACTTCACCACGCCCTCGATCAGAGCGTACAGCGTGTAATCCTTACCGAGGCCCACGTTGTTGCCCGGGTGGATCTTGGTGCCGTGCTGGCGGTAGATGATGTTGCCGGCTTTGACGGCTTCGCCGCCAAACTTCTTGCAACCAAGTCTTTGGCCGTCGGAGTCGCGACCGTTCCTGGAACTACCGACGCCTTTCTTGTGTGCCATTTTCTGCTCCTTCTGCCGGTAGCGGCCCTGATCCCAACGAATCCCGGCTGCCGCACCGCCGTTTGAATATTACCTAGGCGTTAATCTTCTCAATCAACAGAATAGTCCTGAGTTGACGGTGCCCGTTAAGTTTCCTGGAGTTTTTCCGGCGCTTGGACTTGAAGACCAGAATCTTCTTGTCTTTGCCCTGCTCGACGATCTTGCCGACTACAGAGGCGCTGGGCACTAAAGGTGTTCCGATAACAACCTTATCGCCGCCAACCATCAGGACGTCGGAGATCTCGACGGTATCACCTACCGCACCCTCCAGCTTTTCGACTTTGAGAAAGTCGCCTTCGGAAACTTTATACTGCTTCCCTCCGGTTTTGACTACTGCGTACATGTACTTCACCACCTTTACTCTGGATTTACAATTGAGCGGTCAAACTTATCTTGAAAAGTCTTTTGAGTCAAGGTTTTTTTCTGCCACTCCCGATTTTTCTGCTGAGAGAGCGGCAGGGACTAATCGAGATCCACGAAAACCTCGTCGCCGCGGACTTCGACCGGATAGATCTTCAGGGGCACGCATTCCTTGTGTTCGGCACAGACGCCGGTCACCAGATCGAAGCGGTAACCGTGGCGCTGGCAGGAGAGTTTTCCCGCCTCCTTGATCAGCGCCCCCTGCAGCGGCGCCCCCTGGTGCGGACACTCGTGCTCGCAGGCGTAGACGGTCCCCTTGGTCTTGACCAGCAGGACCTGCACCCCGCCTACCTCGACCAGCTTCTTGCCAAATTCAGGAATCTCGGAAACTTTCGCGGCAAATACCATGGAACACCTCCGGTTTTTCTAGAATTGGTGCCTCTGTATCTAATCAGTCAGTTTCAGCAGCGATTCGGCCAGACACGTCCCCGCCCCCGGAGGGGGAGGGACAGGGAGGGGGAAATTCCTTTTGGTCAGCGACTGCAGCCCCCCTCCCAACCTCCCCCCTCCGGGGGGAGGAGCACCATTACCGCTTGACGATTTTTACGCAGTGCGCAGACTCTTCTGCCTTGGCGCGGGCCTCGTCGCAGTCGGCGCCGAACGCGAGCGCCACGCCCATGCGGCGCCCTTTCCGGGTGTCGGGCTTGCCGAACAGGCGGAGTTTGTTGCCGGCAACGACCAGCGCCTCCGCGACGCCTTCGAAACCGACCTCCGCTACCGCATCCTCGGCCAGAATGACGTGGGATGCGGCGCATCCCTGGCTCACCACCTCCGGCACCGGCAGCCCGAGGATGGCGCGCACGTGCAGTTCGAACTCGGAAAGGTTCTGGGAGATCATGGTCACCATGCCGGTGTCGTGCGGCCTGGGCGAAACCTCAGAGAACCAGACCTTGTCGCCGGTGATGAAGAACTCGCACCCGAAGATGCCACGCCCGCCGAGGGCGCCGGTCACGGCGTCGGCCTGGCGTTGCGCCTCGGCCAGCACCGCCGGCGTCATCGGGGTCGGCTGCCAGGACTCGTGGTAGTCGCCGTCGATCTGGCGGTGCCCGATGGGAGGGCAGAAGCTGGTGCCGCCCACGTGGCGCACGGTGAGGAGGGTGATCTCGTAGTCGAAGGGGATGAACTGCTCGACGATGACCTTGTTGGAGGCGCCGCGCGCTCCTTCGATGGCGTACTTGAAGCAGCGCTCCATGTCCGCCGCGTCGCGCAGGACGCTTTGCCCCTTGCCCGACGAACTCATGATCGGCTTGACGACGCAGGGAAGGCCGATGGCTTCGACCGCCTCGCGGAATTCATCCATGCTGGTGGCGAAACGGTAGGCGGCGGTCGGGAGCCCTAGCTCCTCTGCGGCCAGGCGGCGGATCCCCTCACGGTTCATGGTCAGGTTGGTGGCGCGCGCCGTCGGAATGACGTTGAACCCTTCCCGCTCCAGCTCCAGGAGGTACTCGGTGTTGATCGCCTCGATCTCGGGAACGATGTAATGCGGTTTTTCCAGGCGCACCACCCGGTCCAGCTCTTCGCGGTTCAGCATGTCGATCACGTGACTTCTGTGCGCGACCTGCATGGCCGGCGCATCGGCGTAGCGGTCCACCGCGACCACCTCGATCCCGAACCTCTGGGCCTCGATGGCCACTTCCTTGCCGAGCTCGCCCGAGCCCAACAGCATCATCCTCGTCGCACCATTTTTCAGCGGCGTGCCAATCATCTTCTCTCCTGGGTATTAAAAATTAGCTGACTGCTACTTCGAACTGCTCCTGGTGGAAACCGGGCTTGGCGCGCACGGTGATCCGCTTCTTGAAGTTCTTCTCCAGCTCCTCCAGGCCGCGGCGCTCCTCGTCGTAGAGGAGGTCGGCCACCTGCGGGTGCACGGTGAGCATCACCTTGGTGCCGCGGATGTCGAGCATCTCGCGGCGCAGCTCGCGGAAGATCTCGTGGCAGACGGTGATCTTGGACTTCACGTAGCCGCGCCCTTCGCAGTACGGGCAGGGCTCGCACATCATGCGCCCGAGGCTCTCGCGCACCCGCTTCCTGGTCATCTCGACCAGACCGAGCTCGGAGATCTTCAGGATGTTGGTCTTGGACTTGTCGCTCTTGAGCGCTTCTTCCAGCGCACCGTAGACCTTCTCGCGGTTCACCTCCTTCTCCATGTCGATGAAGTCGATGATGATGATCCCGCCCAGGTTCCTAAGGCGCAGCTGGTAGGCGATCTCCTTGACCGCTTCCAGGTTGGTTTTGAGGATGGTGTCTTCGAGGTTGTGCTTGCCGACGTAGCGCCCGGTGTTGACGTCGATGGCCGTCAACGCCTCGGTCTGCTCGATGATGATGTAGCCGCCCGATTTCAGCCAGACCTTGCGGCCCAGCGCCCGGCTGATCTCCACTTCGAGGCCGAAGTGGTCGAAGATCGGCTCCTCCTCGTCGTAGAGCTCGATGGAGTACTTCATCTTGGGCATGAAGGTGCTGATGAACTGGACGATCTTGTCGTGCTCGGGCTTCGAGTCGACCACGATGCGCTCGACCGATTCGGTGAGGATGTCGCGCACCACCTTCTGGGTCACGTCCAGGTCGGAGTGGATCAGGGTCGGCGCGCCGGCCTTGTCCTTCTTCTTGGCGATCTCGTCCCAGAGCTTGGTGAGGTAGTGCAGGTCGGCGACCAGGTCCTCCTCGCTCTTCCCTTCGGACACGGTCCGGACGATGAAGCCGCCACCGACCGGCTTGATGCGGTCGACGATCTCCTTCAGGCGCTCACGCTCGACCTCGTCCTCGATGCGACGCGAGATGCCGACGTGATCGACGGTCGGCATGTAGACCAGGTGCCGTCCCGGCAGCGAGATGTGCGCCGTGATGCGGGCGCCCTTGGTGCCGATCGGCTCCTTGGAGATCTGCACCAGGAGCTCCTGCCCTTCCTGCAGCAGTTCCTCGATCGGGTGCAGCGGGTGCGGTACCGGTTCCTCCCCCTCCTCCGGTTCCATGTAACTGTCGTACTCGTCCATGGCGTCGAAGACGTCCGCCACGTAGAGGAAGGCCGCCTTTTCCAGCCCGATGTCCACGAATGCCGCCTGCATGCCAGGCAGCACCCGGACCACCCTTCCCTTGTAGATGTTGCCGATGATTCCCTTCACCCTGCTCCTCTCGACGTACAGCTCCGCGATTGTGCCGTTTTCGATGAGCGCGATGCGGGTCTCGTGGGAGGTGGTGTTGATGACCAGCTCGTTTCCCATGCTAACCCCTTCCTGTATATAAAATTCAAAAGCAAAAACAGATGTTCGACGTTCAATGTTCAACGTTCGACGTCAGTTCTGCTGGCGCCGCATGTGTCCCGACGGCACCAGCAGCAAGTCGCGGTTAAGCCTCAACGACTGAACCGATGCACCCGCCGTCACCAAGCCCTTGTCGACAGCCAGGACCGTGGGTGAACGTTGAACGTTGAACCTCCGTTACGGTTTAAAGAGCACTTCCACCTTCTCCATCCGCGTCTCTTTGAGGGCTTCGGATGGGACGCCGAGGATGGCGCTGGTGAATTCGAGCAACTTGCCGCGCCCCACCACCATCTCCAGGGTGCGCCCTTCGACCTTCAGCTCGGCCAGTTCGTGACGCAGGTCGAACTCGGTCGACTTCCCCTTCTTCTCGCGCTTGACCGGCGACGACTCCAGGGCGAGGAAAGCGGCGGCCTTCGCCTCCAGGTCGAGCGCCAGTTCTTCGGGCAGGGTCACACGGTAACGCACCTTGTCCATGATCACGGACAGCGCCGGCGCCCGCAGCTCGATTTCCCGGGCCTCCAGCACCCGCACCCCCTCAGGGAGGGTCGCGTTGAGCGCTTCCTGCAGCTGGGCTGCCGTATATCCGGCATCGACCTCGAAATCCATGTATTCCGCGTAGGATTCAATCCCGACGGAAAGCGCGGTGGCGAAGGAAAACTTCGGGTGGGGATGGAACCCCTGCGAATAGCGGATCGGGATGCCGGAGCGCCCCACCGCTCTGGTGAACAGGGTCAGCATCTCCAGATGGCTCAGGAAACGCATCCGGCCCACCTTCTCGAAACGGATCCGGATCCGCTGCGCGTCCTCGGTCGGCTCCGGTACGGCGGGCTGGCTGGCGTAGGTGCCAAAGGGAACCGGGTCGTTGAGCCGCAGCTTTATCTCCTTGAAGTCGCAGACCCCGCAACCGGTGCAGCGATCGAAGCGGCAGTCGGGGGTGGGGACGCCGACGAGCGATGCCTCACGCTCCTTGAGCAGGAACGACTTGGTCACGCCGCAGTCGATGTGATCCCAAGGGAGCACCTCGTCCAGCTCGCGACGCCTCAGGTAGAAGGTGGGATCGATGCCGCAGTTCTCGAAGGCCTGCGCCCACTTCAGGCGATCGAAGTGCTCCCACCAGCCGTCGAAGCGGCAGCCGAGACGGTGCGCCTCGATCAAAAGCTTGGAGAGACGGCGGTCGCCGCGGGCAAAGACCCCTTCCATCCCGGAGAGGGAGGCATCCTGCCACTTCATGATCAGCTTCTTTTTCTTGAGGGCGTCGCGCAGGTAGCGCTGCTTTTCGACGATCTCCGCTTCGGTGATCTGCGGCTCCCACTGGAACGGGGTGTGCGGCTTGGGCACGAAGCTCGATACCGAGACGTTCACGTCGCCGCCGTTGCCGGCGAATTTTCCCTGCCGCTTCACCTCGCGGGAGAGTTCCACGATCCCGTCCACGTCCTCCATGGTTTCGGTGGGAAGGCCGATCATGAAATAGAGCTTGATGAGACGCCAGCCGTTGCGGTAGACCGAGCCCGCGTTCTCCAGGAGCGCCTGTTCGGTGATCCCCTTGTTGATCACGCTCCTGAGCCGCTCGCTTCCCGCCTCGGGGGCGAGGGTGAAGCCGGTCTTGCGTACCCGGCGGATCTCCTCCGCCATCTCGTCGCTCAGGCTACCGACGCGCATCGACGGCAGCGAGACCGCCTTCTTCTGGGCCGAGTAGCGGTCCATGAGCCCCTTGAGCAGCGGGGTGAGGCAGCCGTAATCGCCGGTGGAGAGGGAGAGGAGGGAAATCTCGTCGTAGCCGGTGTTGTGCAGCGCCTCTTCCATGATCTCGAAGACCCGCTCCGGGCTCCGCTCGCGCACAGGCCGATAAATATACCCTGCCTGGCAGAACCTGCAACCCCTCGTGCAGCCACGGGAAATTTCCACACTCACCCGGTCGTGCACCGTCTTCAGGAACGGGACGATGGGCGAGGTCGGATAGTAAGCGGTCTCCAGGTCGGCGACAAAGCGCCTTCGGACGCTGCGGAACTCCTCCTTAAGAGGAGTGATGGCGGCGACCCTCCCTTCGGCGTCGTAGCCTACCTCGAAGAAGGACGGGACATAGACTCCCTCGATCCTGGCCAGGCGCTCCAAAAGCTCTGCCTTGCCGAGCCCCTGCTCTTTGGCAACCCGCACGCATTCGGCGATCTCGACAACCGCCTCCTCGCCGTCGCCGATAAGGAAGGCGTCGAAGAAGTCGGCCAGCGGTTCCGGGTTGTAGGCGCACGGGCCGCCCGCGATGATCAGCGGGTACCCCTCCGCCCTGTCGCAGGCAAGCAGCGGGATCCCGGAGAGATCGAGCATGTTCAGGATGTTTGTGTAGGAAAGCTCGTACTGCAGGGTGAAACCCAGGATGTCCGCCTGGGCGAGCGGTGTGCCCGCCTCCAGCGTGACCAGGGGCTTTGCCTCGGCGCGCAGCGACTCCTCGAGGTCGGGCCACGGCGCATAGGCGCGCTCGGGCATAATCCACGGTATCCCCTTCAGTACACCGTAGAGGACCTGCAGCCCGAGATGGCTCATCCCTATCTCATATACGTCAGGAAAGGCGAGCACAAAGCGGAGTGCTCCTTCCCGGTCGGCAACTGTTCCCATCTCCCCACCCATGTAACGGGCGGGTTTTTCCACTGACAAAAGTATGTTATTGCTCAAAAATCCCCCAGATAGCCCGGCTCAGCCGTGACCGGCCATAATAACAAAATATTCGAAGCGCTGGCAAGCAATATACCCTACGCATGCCCCACCACAAAAGATACCCCATTTGCGGTACTCATTGGAGCATATGGGGCGACATTATCATGAGAGACGGCGCCCCTCCCGGAGCCTCCCCACCGCTTTTCAAGCGTTTACAGTTATAATGAGAGGTTGGCACGCAACCTGCTCTATGTGAGATACCAACCCATTTTGTACAAGGAGATTTACCATGAAAAAAGTTCTGTCCTCCGTAGTTGCTGCTCTCGTTGCTGTTGCTTTCGCTGGTGTTGTTTTCGCTGCTGACGCTGCTCCGGCTGCTGCTCCGGCTGCAGAGGTTAAGAAAGAAGAGAAAGCTCCGGCTAAGAAAGCTGCTCCGAAGAAGAAAAAAGCTGCTAAGAAAGCCGCTGCTAAGAAAGAAGAGAAGAAAGAAGCTGCTCCGGCCGCTCCGGCTGCTCCGGCTGCAAAGTAATTTCCCCTTAACGGGTAATTGCGAAAGGCCGCATCTCACGATGCGGCCTTTTTTATTTTCAGATTCCGAAGCGGGCAAAAAAAAGATCCAAGGGTTCCGGTCGCGGAACAGGCCATGGATCTTTTTGCGTTATAGGGGAAGCGGTATGCGGTCCGCCTACTCCTTCTGCCAGGGGTAGGCCGGGTCCAGGAACGGGTCGTAGAAACCGGGGTACGCCAGGAAGAACGTGGCTGTCTCGCCGACACCCGATGCGGTACGTACCAGCGTCATCCCTATCCCCTTGACGGGACCTACGGTGAGACACTTGACGGCCCCTTCTTCCTTGCAGGTGAGATAGATCTGTTTCGGAAATTCCAACCATCCCGTCGCTATATTGGCCACCCCGCGAACCAGCTTGTTGGCCATGCCGTCCACCACCTCCTGCGCCGAAGCGGTATCCACGGTGCGGGAATCGGAGGCATGCCCCTTCTCCACCGTCAGGGCCAGGGCCAGCGCCAGTATGGTCAGACAAACAAACCTCTTCTGCATCATCTACTCTCCCTTGGCCTGAACTGGTTGCGCCTCGCTCTGGCCCCTCGGTTCTACCCGTTTTTCTTCCCACCCCTCCCAGACGAATTCGGGGTTGATCATGGGGTCGTAATAGCCCGGTTGCGGCACCGCAAAAAAGACGGTCTCCGTCAGGCCGGTCAACAGGCGGTAGAAGGCCATACCCACGCCCTTCAGCGGCCCGACCACGTACCCTATGCTGCCGCGGTCCCGCACCATCAGGTAGGACTGCTTGGGCACCTCGACCAGCGAGGTTGCGGTGTTGGTCACCCCGCGAACCAGCTTGAACGCCATCTTCTCCGCGATCGCCTCCGGCTGCTGACCTTCCAAAGCAAAGGAAGACGTGGCAAAAACCATGAGCAGCAACAGGGATAACAAGGTTGCCTTGGTACGCATGTCGACTCCTTTTTGAGCTACATGTCGGTAAATGCTATGTTCTTGTAACATAGATGGCTTTCATTGGCAAGACGGCACTACCTCTATCATTGTAGAGAGTAATAACAAAAAAGGCGCGGTTGGAAAAACCGCGCCTTTTCTCTATTCAAGCTGTGGCTCTATGCTGGTTACTTGCCGTGCTTCTTGGCGAGATATTCGGCAACGCCTGCGGTGGAAGCCTTCATAGACTCCTCACCTTCCTGCCAGTTGGCCGGGCAGACTTCGCCGCCGTGGGTTTCGACGAACTGAAGCGCGTCCAGCATCCTGAGCGCCTCGCCGACGCTGCGCCCAAGCGGCAGATCGTTGATGACGGTGTGGCGAACCACGCCCTTGGTGTCGATCAGGAACAACCCGCGCAGCGCAACCGACTCGTTCAGCAGGATGCCGTAGCTCCTGGCGATGGACTTGTCGAGATCCTCGACCAGCGGGTATTGGACATTGCCGATGCCGCCGTTTTCCACCGTAGTGTTTTTCCAGGCCAGATGGGTGAACCTGGAGTCTACGGAAACGCCGATGACCTCGCAGTTCTTCTCCTTGAATTCCGCCACCCTCTTGTTGAAGGCAAGGATCTCGGAGGGGCAGACGAAGGTGAAGTCGAGCGGGTAGAAAAAGAGGACGACGTACTTGCCGCGATATTTGGACAGAGTGAGCTCTGCGAAGGAGTTATCGGGCAACACCGCCTGCGCTGTAAAATCGGGGGCTTCCTTAGTAACCAAGGTAGTAAGACTCATGCTTTTCTCCTTTGGGCTGATTGGGATTCTAATGGGAGCAACTGTACCAGCGGTCCAATCCCCTGTCAATCAAAAAAGATAAAAAGCGTCCTATTTGTCCTTTGTGCTTTCTAGAAGCCCCCGTTTCCTGCTACCACGACACCTCTAGCGCTCGATGATTTCCCCGCGAATGCTGACAGTTACCTCGCGGAACGGGATCTCCATCCCGGAAGCTGCCAGGGCCTGGCGCGCCGCCATGACGATGCCGCCGCAGCAGGGAACTTCCATCCTGAGCACCGTGATCCCCTTGATGCCGGCGACGCGGAACAGCTCAGTCAGCTTCGCGAGGTATGCGTTGTTGTCGTCGAGTTTCGGGCAACCGACCACGACGGCCTTTCCGGCGAGGAAGTCCTGGTGGTAGTTGGCGTAGGCGAAGGGCACGCAATCCGCGGTGATGAGCAGCTCCGCATCCTTGAAGTACGGCGCAGTCACCGGCACCAGGTGCAACTGCACCGGCCACTGTGCCAGTTGGCTTTGCACCGAACCTGCCGCGGGCGCCGGCCCGGACGGTGCCGGTGCGAAGCTCTGAACGCGGGAACCCGGGCAACCTCCGCCATGACCATGACCATGACCATGACCATGACCATGACCATGACCATGACCATGACCATGACCGTGACCGTGACCGTGACCGTGACCGTGTCCGTGACCGTGACCGTGTCCGTGAGCGGGTGCTCCGCCTTGGGCTGTGAGATGTTTCTCTACTGCAGCCTCGTCGAACTCGTCCGCATCACGCTCTATGATGGTGATGGCGTCCTGCGGGCACTCGCCCAGACAGGCACCCAAGCCGTCACACAGGTTATCCGCTGCGATCTGCGCCTTTCCGTCGACTATCTTGATAGCGCCTTCCGCGCAGGACGGGACGCAGAGTCCGCAGCCGTCGCACTTGTCCTGGTCGATATGCACGATTTTCCTGATCATCTATAACCTCCTAAAATCCGTTCCAAGTTCTATGTTCTACGTTCTAAGTTAAAAACCGTTCCTTCATCCAGGTTCTAACGTAGAACGTAGAACCTAGAACGTAGAACGTCCTCTAAAAAAAGTAATGCCAGAGCAGATCGAGGCGGCCGCGCAGCATCAAGTGTTTTCCCGAGTAGGCCATGATCTCGCGGATCCTGGCGCGCTGCGCCTTGCCGTAGCAGTGCACGTGACAGTGCTTGCACGTGGGCTTGGGGTCGAGAGGGCATTTCTCCCGCTTCGTCCTGGCATAGGCCAGAAGCACTGAGCACTCCTCACAGAGCACACCCTTCGGGCTTTTGTGCTTGCTGCGGCAGTAGCAGCCGATGAAGGTTTCCAGGACCCTGATATCTTTTTCCTGCTTCGCTCTCTTTTCCATGGTCGCCACCATAGCAGAACAAATCCACTTTAGTCATGACCAAAGTCAATAAAATCAACTCCGCACCCTTTGCCTTTGCAGCGGATTTATGCTAATTTCCCGCGAATGAACACTAACATGGAAAAAATCATCATCCCGCGCGCGGAGCATTCAATCTCCCGGTCCTTATTGAGTCCCAACGGTGTCAAGGTGCTCTACAAGCTCCGGGAGCACGGCTTCATCGCCTACCTGGTGGGCGGCGGCGTCAGGGACCTGCTCCTCGGGCGCGAACCCAAGGACTTCGACGTCGTTACCGACGCAACCCCCAACCAGCTCAAGAAGCTGTTCCGCAACTGCCGCCTGATCGGCCGCCGCTTCCGCCTCGCCCACATTCACTTCCACGACGAGATCATCGAAGTCGCCACCTTCCGCTCCACCGTCGATGCCGCCGAAGCAGCCCAGGAAGAAGCCGCCGAGGCGCTGCCCGAGGAACCGGTGGAGGCTCCTTCCGAGGCGGAGCAACTCGAAGAGGAGCGCGACCGGAGAAGGCGCCGGCACCACCACGGTCCTCCCATCTTGAAGAGCGAGGACGGCATGGTGCTCCGGGACAACGTGTTCGGCACGCCGGAAGAGGATGCCGTTCGGCGGGATTTCACCGTTAACGCCCTGTTCTACAACATCGCCGACTTCTCCATCATCGACCACGTGGGCGGCATGGAGGATCTTAAGAACGGTCTGATCCGCACCATCGGCGACCCCATGGTCCGCTTCACCGAAGACCCCGTGCGCATGATCCGCGCCATCCGGTTCGCCTCCATGCTCGGCTTCAACATCGAACCGCGCACCGAGGCCGCCATCGAGGCCCTGTGCGGCACCATCAACAAGGCGACCCCGCCGCGCCTTTACGAGGAGGTGCTGAAACTGCTCCTCATGGGCGCCGGCGAGCGGACCTACCAGATGTTGCGCCACAGCGGGCTGTTTGAGCCGCTCTTCCCCCATTTCGACGCCTGGCTTTCCCGTGAATCGGACTGCTATCCCCACGTCCGTGTGGGCAAGGCGCTCGAATGGGCCGACGACCAGATCGGCCAGGGGATAGCCGTGACGCCGCCACTGCTGATCGCCCTCATGTTCGGCGAGTACCTGGAGGAGAAGGTGGCGCAGTTCCGTGACGAGGGGCTTCCCCCGCAGCAGGCGACCGACGCCGCGGTGGCCGCCTTTGCCGGCGAACTTACCCCAACCGTCTCGGTCCCGAACCGGGTGCTGGTCACGGTACGTGACATCCTGAACCTGCAGCATCGCTTCCAGAAGACACCGGGGCGAAACGGCCGCGGCGTGGTGGCACGTCCCGCCTTCCGTGATGCCCTCCAGTATCTGCATTTCATGGAGCAGCTTACCCCTCCCAAGCGATCTCTGGCCGAGTGGTGGGAGCGCTTCGCCGCCCAGCAGGCGGAGGGAGTAGAGTCCGCGCCCCACCCCAAAGGCGAGGCGGCAGCCGCCGAGGGTGCCAAGAAAAAGCGACGCAGGAGAAGACGGCGCAGAAAACCCGGAGGCGCGCCGGAATAAGGTTTCCTTCCCCTTGAAGCCCTTCACCGAAGGAGGGGGACTGGCTCCGCCAGGTGCCTGTCCCCTTAGGCTTGGGTAAGGTGGCTTCGCGGAATGGAGCGTCCCGCTAGAGGGACAGGCATCTAAACGGAGCCTGTCCCTTCTGCTCATAATTAAAGCCCCTCTCCCGCAACGGGACCGAGGGGCTTTTTCGTTGTCAATTGCCTTTCGTTGTCAATTGTCCATTGTCAATCGTCAATTGCCTTTGGTAATTTCCGCCACCTCGAGCCGCTTGATCTTGTCGCGCAGCTCCGCCGCCCGCTCGAACTCTTGGGCCTTGGCGGCGGCCAGCATCTCCTTCTTCAACCGCTTCAGCGTCTTCTCCAGGTCCTTGGGATTGAGGAAATCCTCCCCCTTCACCGGCACCGTGACATAGTCCTTCTCCTCGGGTGCCTGCAGCACGTTGGCGATCAGCCTCTTCACACTCTCGGGCGTGATGCCGTGCTCCTCGTTGTAGGCCTGCTGCAGCTCACGGCGCCTGATGGTCTCGTCGATGGCATCCTTCATCGACCCGGTTATCTTGTCGGCGTACATGAGCACCCGCCCGGACACGTTCCTCGCGGCGCGACCGCAGGTCTGGATCAGGGAGCGGGTCGAACGCAGGAACCCTTCCTTGTCGGCGTCAAGGATGGCGACCAACGACACCTCGGGGAGGTCAAGCCCCTCGCGCAGCAGGTTTATGCCGACCAGCACGTCGAATTCGCCCAGCCGCAAATCGCGCAGGATCTCCATGCGCTGGAAGGTGTCGATGTCGGAGTGCAGGTAACGCACCCGGATACCGAGTTCGCGGTAGTAGTCGGTAAGCTCCTCCGCCATCCTCTTGGTGAGGGTGGTGACCAGGATGCGCTCGCCCCGCTCGGCGGTGAGACGGACCTCGTGCAGCAGATCGTCCACCTGCCCCGCCGCGGGACGCACCTCGATAACCGGATCGATGAGGCCGGTGGGGCGGATCAGCTGCTCCACCACGACGCCCCCGGACATCTTCAGCTCGTACTCCGCTGGGGTCGCCGAGACGTAGATGGTCTGGTTCAGCTTCCGGGTGAACTCCTGGAAGGTAAGCGGCCGGTTGTCCAGGGCCGAGGGGAGCCGGAAGCCGAAGTTGACCAGGGTTTCCTTGCGGCTCCGGTCGCCGCGATACATCCCACCCACCTGCGACACGGTGATGTGCGACTCGTCCACCACCAGCAGGAAATCATCGGGGAAGTAGTCGATGAGCGTGTAGGGGGGCTCCCCCGCCTGGCGCCCGTCGAAGTGCCTGGAATAGTTCTCGATCCCCTGGCAAAAGCCCATCTGCTCCATCATCTCGATGTCGAAGAAGGTGCGCTGCTCGATGCGCTGCGCCTCCAGGAGCATGTTCTGCTCCTTGAAGTAGCGGATGCGCTCCTCCAGTTCGAGCCGGATCTGCTCGACGGCCCGCTCCAGGGTCTGGCGGCTCGCCACGTAGTGCGACGCCGGGTAGATGGCGAAACGCGGCAGTTTCTGGAGCTGCACGCCGCGCAGCGGGTCGATCTCCGAGATCGCCTCCACGGTGTCGCCCCAGAACTCGATGCGGATGGCGCGCTCGTCATCGTGAGCAGGGAACACCTCGACGGTGTCGCCGCGCACCCGGAAGCTGCCGCGGTGGAAGTCGACGTCGTTTCTCTCGTACTGGATCTCCACCAGGCGCTTCAACAGCTCGTCGCGGCCGAGATCGTCCCCCTCGCGCACCCGGATCTGCATCTCCTGGTACGATTCCGGCGAGCCGATGCCGTAGATGCAGGAAACCGAGGCGACGATGATCACGTCGCGCCGGGTCAACAGGCTCCTGGTCGCGGCATGGCGGAATTTGTCGATCTCGTCGTTGATCGAGGAGTCCTTCTCGATGAAGGTGTCCGAGGAGGGGATGTAGGCTTCGGGCTGGTAGTAATCGTAGTAGGAAACGAAGTATTCGACGGCGTTGTTTGGGAAGAGCTCCTTGAACTCGCCGTAGAGCTGGGCCGCGAGGGTCTTGTTGGGAGCGAGCACGAGGGCGGGGCGGTTGCACGAGGCGATGACCTGCGCCATGGTGAAGGTCTTGCCGGAGCCGGTGACCCCGAGCAGGACCTGGTGCTGGTCGCCGCGCAGCACCCCTTCGGAAAGCTCTTCGATGGCGCGCGGCTGGTCGCCCCGCGCCTGGAAACCGGTTACCAGTTCGAATTTGTCCATGCGCAGGATATTAACAGGATGAGGTGCGCCTTGGCAACAGGGGGATCAGACCGCGGCGCAGGTCCGTTGCGGGGGGAGCTGGTTCACGCTCAGCCAGTAGTTCATCACCTGCTTCATATTTTCGCAGAACTGGCCGTAATCCACCGGTTTCCGGATGTAGCTGTTGGCGCCCAGGCGATAGCTGTCCAGGATATCCTGCTCCTCGGTGGACGAGGTGAACACGATCACCGGGATGGAGCGGGTCCTCGCCTCCTCCCTCATGCGCCGCAAGACCTCCAGGCCGTTCACCTTGGGAAGCTTCAGGTCGAGCAGTACCAGAAGCGGCGTCAGCGCCTGCCCCACTCCGGCGTTGCGCCCGGTGCCGAACAGGTGCTCCAGCGCCTCGGCGCCGTCGCGCGCCACCACGATGCCGTAGGGCATGTGCTTGCGTATCGCCCTAAGGGTTAAAGCTTCATCGTCGGGGTTGTCCTCGACCAGCAGGATCATCTTGTTCACGACAGTCCTCCTTGCTACACAGATAGGGGGCACATGTTTGTATCAAACTTTGAACCCGTTTACAATAATTTTTTAATAATTTTGCTCTTATGGCGCTATTAATGGAAATGTTGATTTTTCTGCGGCCCCTGTGCGATACTGCAGCATCTTACGCAATTCACAAAGGGAGGTCACATGTTTGGATTCGGAATGCCGGAGCTCATTATTATCCTGGTGATCGTGCTCGTGGTGTTCGGTGCCGGCCGTCTCCCCGAGATCGGCGGCGCGCTCGGCAAGAGCATCAGGAACTTCAAGAAGGCTTCCAGCGGCAAGGACGAAATTGAGATTAAAGCCGGTCGCCCGGATGACGATAAGAAAGGGAGCTAGCTCCAGCTCATTAGTTTGCGTCCCGTCGTTTCGAGGTCTCCGCTGCAGCTAGCGGGGACCTTTTGTTTTTTTGGCGCGGTATAACGGCAGGTCAGACAGTCGCCCCCGGAACAAAGATGAAAAAACACCACAAGGATGCCTCAGCCGCCCATGGCGCCGGCCAGATCGTAGATCTCCTGGTTGCCACCGGCGTCATCACCAAACAGCAACTCCTCTACGCCCAGCGCGTGCACGGGAAGTTGCAGTCCACGAAGACGCTGATCGATGTCCTCCAGGAACTGGAGTACATAAAGCGCGACGACGTGGTGCGCACCCTGCGCGAGAACAGCCTTTCCATCAGGATAGGCGATCTGCTGGTCGAACTAGGCTATCTGAAGCAGAGCGAGCTGCTGACTGCGCTGAACCTGCAGAAGGAAGGGGGGACGCCGCGCAAGATGCTCGGCGACATCATCGTCGAGAAGGGGTTCATCGAGGAGCGCAGGCTGACCGAGGTGCTGTCCTTCCAGCTCGGCTTCCCCATGGCGGAGCTTGAATTCCGCAAGCTGGACCGCAAGCTGTTCGCCAAGGCCCCCTTCGAGGTTTTCAGAGACGAGCTCTTCGTCCCCTACTTCGCGGACCAGGACGGGAACACGCTGGTGGCATTCGCCAACCCGCTGGAGAAGTACTCCCGCCTGTCTGCCGAGAAGATCTTCGGCAGGAACGTGAAGCCCGCCATCGCAACCCGGACCGCCATCCTTTCCGCCATCGCCGCGGCGCAAAAGACCGCCGGTGACGATGCAGCCATCCCCGACGAGAGCACCGTGGTGGGGATGATCAACAAGCTCTTCGACGACGCCATGACCATGGGGGCCAGCGACATCCACATCGAGCCGCTCCGGGACCGGCTCCGGATACGGCTGCGCCACGATGGGGTCATGATGCCGCACATGGAGCTGTCGCTCGACCTCGCGCCGCAGCTCTCCTCGCGCATCAAGGTCATGGCCCAGGCCGACATCGCCGAGAAGAGGCGCCACCAGGACGGGCGCATCATCTACGAGAGCCGGTTGCACGGCTTCAACCTCGACATGCGCGTCTCCTTCTACATCACCATCTTCGGCGAGAAGATCGTGCTGCGCCTTCTGAACAAGAAGGAGGCGATTCTCGAGGTCTCGCAGATCGGCATGGCGCCGCGCATGCTCAGGCAGTTCATGGAAGACGCCCTGGAAACCCCGTCCGGGGTCATGATCATCACCGGTCCCACCGGCAGCGGCAAAACCTCGACCCTCTACGGCTGCGTCAGCCACCTCAATAACATCAACACCAGCATCATCACGGCCGAGGACCCGGTGGAGTACGTGATCGAGGGGGTGTCCCAGTGCTCCATTAACAACAAGATCGGGGTCACCTTCGAGGAGACCCTGCGCCACATGGTGCGCCAGGACCCGGACGTGATCGTCCTCGGCGAGATCCGCGACACCTTCTCCGCCGAAACCGCGATCCAGGCCGCCCTGACCGGCCACAAGGTGCTTACCACCTTCCACACCGAGGACAGCATCGGCGGCCTTTTGCGCCTGATGAACATGCAGATCGAGTCGTTTTTGATCTCCTCCACCGTGGTCTGCGTGGTCGCGCAGCGCCTGCTGCGCCTGGTCTGCAACGACTGCGCGGAGCCCTACATCCCGGCGCCGGCCGAGTACGGCAGGATGGGGATGTCGGCCAAGGACCTGGCCGGCGCCAGCTTCCGCGCCGGGAGGGGATGCACCAACTGCCGCTTCACCGGCTTCAAGGGGAGAAGCGCCGTCTTCGAGCTCCTGGTTCTGAACGAGCCGGTGAAGGAGGCCATCCTGCAGAACAGGTCCTCCGCCGAGATCCGCAGGCTGAGCATGGAAACCTCCGGGTTGGTCACCCTGTTCGAGGACGGCCTCGTCAAGGCGGCCAACGGGTTGATCTCGGTCCAGGAGGTGCTGCGCGACCTCCCACGGATAGGGACGCCCAGGCCACTCATGGAACTGCGGCGCATCCTCGGGTACTGAGGAGCAAGAGAAAGAGATGCACACAGCAAGGAGAGCAGCTGACATGAACCAGCAAACCTCCATCGTCGAGGTGATCAGGGCGCGGCTCGCCGAGGGAACCCTCAGCATTCCGGTGTTTCACGCCGTGGCCGTCAGGCTGCAGCAGGCACTGGCGCGCCCGGACTTCGACATCAAGGAGGTGCACCAGCTACTGAACGCCGATCCCGGTATCGCCACAGGCGTCCTCAGGGCGGCCAACTCGGCCTTCTACGCCGGCCTCACCAAGGTGAGCACCATCCGGGAAGCGATCATCAGGCTGGGCGCCAACGAGGTGGCAAACCTGGCCATGGTCACGACGCAGCAGGACCTGTACCGTTCCAACGACACGCGTTACAACGCCGTCATGCAGACACTCTGGAAACACTCCTTCTGTTGTGCGGTGGGGAGCAAGTGGTTGGCGCAAAAAGTGGGGTTCGCAGCGCAGGCACAGGAGGCCTTCCTGGGAGGACTGCTACACGACCTGGGTAAACTGTTCCTCCTGAAGTGCATGGAGGAGGTGTGCCGTGAGAGGCATTTCAGTGGGGTGACCAGTCAGGCCGTGCTGCGGGAGGTACTCTCGACGCTGCACGTAGAGCAGGGACACCAGCTCATGGTGCAGTGGCAGATGCCGCAGATCTACTGCGACATCGTCGCCGGGCACCAGCAGGAGCGCTGGGACCAGGCGAACGTCCTGCTGGCCATGGTGCGGCTCGCGAACCTGGCCTGCCGGAAGCTGGGCATCGGAATGAACCGCGACCCTTCGGTCCTGCTCTTCGCCTCTGGAGAGGCACAGGTGCTGGGGCTCAAGGAAACCGCGCTGGCGGAATTGGAAATCGTCATCGAGGACGCGCTCAGCGTCCCCATTTCAGCGGAATAACAACCGGCAGTGGCGCCGTTTCAGTGCAGCCACCGCTTGAGCAGCTCGGGATTGAGCGGCTTGGGCAGAACGGCCAGCACCCCCAGGCTCCTGCACTGCTCCAGGTCCTTGGGATCTTCCGAGGAGGAGAGGGCAAAGACCTTGAGGGCCTTGGTGCGGTCGTTGCTGCGCAACCGCTGCAGTACCCCGACGCCGTCGATCTTCGGCAGCTTCATGTCCAGCAGTACGAAATTGGGTTCATGGTGCTCGCCCGGGGGCGTCCCCTCTCCCAGGAGCATCCCCAACGCTTCGGCCCCGTCGCGCGCAACCGTCACCTTGTCATAGCCCGCTTTTTTCAGGGCCCGCAAGGCGAGTTCTTCGCAATTGCTGTTATCTTCGACCAGCAAAATCTCAGCGTCTTGCATAGCGCCTCCAAAAACTGCCATTCAGGGTCCTTTCACTGTCAGACGTGGGGTGGTGATTCGGCGGTTATCCCACACGACAAATTAGTAAATTTTTAATATATATTTCTATTACTCATCACCCTGGCTCTGCTACAGTACAGTCTTCAGCTCATTTTGCCACTGCCCGATATCGGCTTGGCCAGCTCTGTCACAGACCGTTATTTAGCCGATACTGCTGCGCTCATAGCGCCTGAAAGCGAAGGTTTTGAGACCAGAGGGGGCGAGTTGTGACATTGCTGCGTCACACCTCTGAGCTAGAAATCATTTTATAGCATACATTAACTCTCACACAAGTAAGATTTTTCGAAAGTCATACAAAAAAAAGGCGCCGCGGCAGTGAGTTCACACTGACGCGGCGCCCTTGCCGTCTGCCGTGGTCTATGCTATCCCTCGACCGGCGCTCCTCGTGAGGGCTTGCGCCCCTCCCGCTTGCTTCTTTGAAAAGCCAGGGCGATTTCGTGCTGCTGCTCCTTGCCCAGTGCTTTCCGGGCGAGTTTGAAAATCTCTTTTTCTTCTTCCTGCATGTGGTGCTCCACGATCTCGCTCAGTACCTTCAACTTCGCCACCCAGCGCTCGTCATCCACCGCCAGGGACTGGAAGGTCCCCAGCATGGTCTTGGTCACCTGGTGCTCCTCGAAGGCCTGCAGCACCTTGTCGCGCATTTCCTCGTTCTGCTCCAGGACGCTGTAGAAAAAGCGTTCCTCTCCCTCCATGTGCAGCTCGAGCTCTTCCTGCAACTGGGAGAAGAGCTTCTGCAGCGATGAAATCTCCTTCCTCCCGGCTTTTTCCGCCTTGTCGAAAAGGTAACGCGCCTTTTCGTGGTCCTGTTTCAGCACATCGAAGATGGTCATCTCCGCATGGCTGTGCGACTCGCTCGGCTTTTGGCTGGTAGGCATCTGCGTGTCTCCTTTTTGGCGTCACGATAGCTTGAACTCATACATGTAGGGGCGAACTTCCGTTCGCCCCCACGTTGCAACTGCCCTGTTTGTCAGGTACCGCTCCTATGCCATGCCCCTCGGCTTGGGCTTGTCGGAGCTGGCGAAGTCCGCCTTGGACTCGCCTTCCGACCCGATGTCGGTCGCACCGGTCTGCTTCAGGATCTCGATGGCGCGCTTTTTCCAGTCCGCGTTGTCGCAGTGGACCGAAAGCAGGATGCCCCCTTCCTTCACGCGACCCTCGTACCGCTTGGCCTCGTACTCCGGGATGCCCATGCCGATGAGCGCCCCCGCGATGCCGCCGATCACCCCGCCTGCGCCCACACCGGCCAGCGCCGCGACGATCGGGCCTGCCGCGATGAACGGACCTACACCCGGGATGGCCAAGGCACCGATGCCGGAAAGCCACCCCAAGGCCCCGCCGATGACCGCACCGGTGCCCGCGCCCGCCGTCGAGCCTTCGGGGACCTTGGTGTGTTTTTCATGGGCGAAGTCCTTGGTGCCTACGTTCTCGGAGAACAGGACCGAGATGTCGGTGTTGCGGAAGTCCGCCGCGCGCAGCGAATCAACTGCCTGTTCTACGCTGTCGCGGCTGCGGTAGATGCCGAAAACTGCCGTGTTTTTTGCCATGATGAACCTCCTTTTCTGGTGCTGCCTGATTGCGGTGCCTGGTTTTACTTCTTCTTCGGAGGCTCAGGCACCTTGGCTCCCTTCTCGCGCGCCTCCGAAAGACCGATGGCCACCGCCTGCTTGCGGTCGGTCACCTTTTTGCCACTGCCACCACTTTTGAGCTCCCCCTTTTTGAACTTGTCCATCACCTCGTGCACCGTCTCCTGCGCCTTCTTCCCGTATTTGGCCATCTCCTTCTCCTCCCTCGTCCCGCGCGCGACCCTCTAGATGCGTCCCAATAGCACCAGGATCAGCAGGATCAGCAGGACCAGCCCCAAGCCCCCGCTTGGGTAGTAACCCCATCCGGCGCTGTAGGGCCAGGTGGGGAGTGAACCGACGAGCAGCAAGATCACGATCACAAGCAGTATCAACCTCATGACTTCCTCCTTTTTCCCTTGGGAATCTGCTGCTGTTGCATCACTTGTGTTTGCCCAGCGCGTTTACGTCCCTCTCGAAGGTAGGCAGAATGGCTTTGATGAAGGCATTGCGGATCAGTTCCAGCACGACCTGCCAAGTGCTGGTTTTCGGGTTTTGCAGCGAACCTGAAATGTCCGCCTTAGTCGCCACCTGGTCATGGGGCCTGTTTTCCAGCAGCTTGGCGATCCCCCCGACCAGCATTTCGTAGACCCGGTGGAAGAACCCTTTGTTTTTGTCCTGGCGCCGGTCGTACACCTTCATGTCCTTGAAGAAGGGCTTGATGTAACCGTTCACCCTGTTGTTTTTCACGTGCAGTTCCGTGACCAGCGAGAAGGTGCCGGCAGTGACGTCGAAGTTGCCGTAGCTGCGCAACAGGTCGTTCAGCGAAACCAGCTGCGTGTTGTCGATTTTGAGGTAGAGGTCCAGGTCCGGCCCCTTGTCCTCGGGGCGGAAGGTGGCAGTCGCCTGGGTGGCGCCGCTTCCCATGAATTTGCCTGACATCCTGGCCTTGGCCGGCCCCTTGGAGAACTGGTTGGAGAAGTTGTCGAGGAAGAGGTTCGCCTCCGAAAGGAACAGGCGGACTTTCTTCCCCCCGTAGGTGTTGATGAACCCGACATTGGCGTCGGTCAGGCTGAAGTGCTCGATGGTCAGGATCAGGTTCGGCTTGTTGCTTACTTCCTTCGCGGCCTGCTTCACCTTCTCCGCCCTTCTCGCTTCCGCGCGGGCCGTCGCGGCGGTGTGGATGTAATCGAGTTTGACGCCGTGTATGGTGAGTTTTTTGAACCGGGCAGTCTGTACCTTGCGGCCGTACTCCACGTCGCCGCTCGCACTCAGGACGCCCCCTTCGATCCTGAGGTTGGAGCGGGCCGCCAACTGGGCGAAGTAGGCGAGGGGGACCTTGGCCAGTTCGATGGCGGCCTTCACCGCGGGGGTCGGTTCCGCCAGGAAGTTCGCCCGCCCCTCCACGCGTCCGTGTCCACTACCGAAGATGTCGGTCTCCAACTGGAAGTCCGAGGGGTACACCTTGTCGGGCAGGTGTATGTTGCGGATGTTGTTGGCCGAAAGGCTCAGGTTGGAGAGTTTCAGCGGTCTCTTGGGATCCTCATCGATGTAGGTGAGACTGCCGTCGCTGATCTTCAGGAGGTTGATCTTCAGGGGATAGATGGCCTCGAACGCCTGTTGCCACCCCTTCTGCTTCATGGGGACCTTGCTGGCCGCCTCGGCTTTGAGCTGCAGCAGGTTGACGTGGACCTTGGGGCCCTTCAGCGTCATGTCTCCGACCAGCTTGCCGGACAGGATCTCGCGCCACTGCACGCTGGCCCTCAGATAGGGGAACTCCGCCACCGGGGGCTGGGGGTGTGCCTCCTGGGAAATGGTCAAACCTTTCAAGGTGATGGAGAGTCCGATCAGGCTGAAGTGCAGCTTTGGGAGCCGTACCTTGTACCCCTTGAGACTCTGGTTCATGCGCCGTTCCGTGGTGCGCCGCAGCGGTTCGTCGATGAAGAAGCTGGCTATGAAGGCGATCAGGACCAGGGAGACGATGATCCCCACGATCCAGAGCAGCACCTTCGGTATCGCCGGCATGCGACGGGTGCCCTGCGGCACCGGCTCGTTCGGTTCAACCATAACAATCTCCAGAGGTTACAGTTGGAGGGGTACATCTATGATGAAAGCACGTTAATAAATGTATGCATTGCCTGCCTGTTGTCAATCGTGGCGGGCGCTTTCCCCCTACCCCGGCCGGTAATCATGGTAAAATTCCAGCTGTGCCTGAACCCGGCACCGTGCCTAAGAAAGTCAGCTTCCGAGGAGGTCAGACATGAGAGCTATGTGGTCTGGTTCGATAAGTTTCGGGCTGGTGAACATCCCGGTGAAACTCTACAGCGGCTCCCAGAGCAATTCGCTTGATCTGGATATGCTGCGCAAGAATGATCTCTGCCCGATCAAGTACCTGCGGGTCTGCAAGACCGACAACAAGGAAGTCCCTTACGAGGAAATCGTAAAAGGGTACGAGTACAGCGACGGCGAGTACATCGTCCTCACAGACCAAGACTTTGAAAACGCCAGCCTTGAGAAGACCCATTTGATCGACATCGTTGATTTCATCGATGAGAGAGAGATAGACACCCGATTCTTCGAAAAGCCCTACTACCTCGAACCGGACAAGAGTGGGCCAAAAGCGTATGCGCTGCTCCGGGAGGCGTTGAAACGTTCAGGAAAAGTGGGCGTCGCCTATTATGTCCTGAGAAACCGGGGCAGCCTCGGCATCGTCAGGCCTCTGGACGACCTGCTCGTCTTGAACCAGATCCGGTATGCCGAGGAGGTGCGCGACGCCGCGGACCTCAAGTTGCCGGGCAACGAGAACGTGCGTGAGCAGGAAGTGTCCCTGGCGTTGTCCCTGATCGACCAGTTGACGGTCAAGTTCGACCCTGCGAAGTACAGGGATCAGTACATCGACGACCTTAAAAAGATGATCGAAGAGAAGGCGCAGGGGCGCCAGCCCGCTCCGGCCAAGGCAGCGCCGCCGCCTAAGGTGGCCGACATGATGGCCCTGTTGAAAGAGAGCCTTAAGCAGAAGCGGAAAGAAGCTGCGTAGCGGCGCTCTCCACCGCTCTCCGCCTCGCTACCCCTCTCCCGCCTTCTGTCTCTACCTTCGCCACGGGTCAAAATCGGGCCGCTGCCAGCTCTCCCCCTCCCTTGACGGGAGGGGGCAGGGGGGTGGGTGACCTTGCCATGACCGCACATGTGGCACCTACAACCACCCCCTACCCCCACCTTCCCCATATTTCCCACCACCCTGTTGCAATCGCCTCCTGCTATGTTAGTTTGTTCTAATTCAAAACCCCCGGCACCTTAATAAGAACAAGCGCCATCAGCTTCCAAGGGAGGATAAAGCATGGATCCGAGTGAAACCGAGCGCAGCCAGTCGAGAGAATGGCGAAGAGAGACACGGGTAAACGTGGGGCCCGCCGAGCGGAAGGCGTCCGTCATCGGCGGCGCGGCCCTGGCGGTTTCGGGACTCAGGTGCATCAGCAAGAGAAATTACGCCTCGGGGCTCGCCATGATGCTCGCCGGCGGGATGTTCCTGTACCGGGGGCAGACCGGGCACTGCGGGATCTACGACGCCATGGGGGTCGACACCGTGCACACGCACAACTCCGCGCTGACCATAGAGAAGGCGGTGACCATAGGGCTGCCGCCGAACGAGGTCTACGAGTTCTGGCGCAACCTGGAGAACCTGCCGCGCTTCATGAGGCACCTGGAGTCGGTACAGGTGACCGGTGCCCGCACCTCGCACTGGAAAGCGGTCGGCCCGGGCGGCATCAGCGCGGAATGGGACGCCGAGATGATGGAGGACGTGCCGGGGCAGCAGATCAGCTGGCACTCCGTGGGCGAAGCGGACGTCCCCAACAAGGGGAGCGTGGAGTTCAGGGAGGCCCCGGGATACCGGGGAACCGAGGTGAAGGTGACCATCGACTACTACCCGCCCGGCGGCGGAGCGGGGAGAGCGGCGGCGAAACTCGCCCAGGGGATCAACTCGCAGCAACTCGAGGAAGATCTGAAAAGGCTGAAGCAGATCCTGGAAGTGGGCGAGGAGACCACGGCAAGGCGCACGGTCCAATAAACCGATTCCCCGCCGCCACCGGGCGCGGGGCAAGGAGGGAATATGAGGGCGGTATGCTGGCACGGCAAACACGACGTGCGGGTCGACGAGGTAGCGGACCCGCAAATCGTCAGCAAGGGAGATGTCATCGTCAAGGTCGCGCTGACCTGCATCTGCGGCTCCGACCTGCACCTGTACAACGGCTACGTCCCCACCATGAAGAAGGGGGACATCCTGGGGCACGAGTTCGTCGGTGAGGTCGTCGAGGCGGGCAGCGGCGTCACCCGCTTCCACGTCGGGGACCGGGTCATCGTCCCCTTCCCGATCTCCTGCGGCGTCTGCTGGTACTGCAAGCACGAGCTGTGGTCCCTGTGCGACAACAGTAACCCCAACTCATGGATGCTGGAGCACCTTTACGGCGACACGGGGGGGGGCATCTTCGGCTACTCGCACATGTACGGCGGCTTCTCCGGCGGCCAGGCCGAGTATGTCCGGGTCCCGTTCGCGGACGTGGGGCTCGAGAAGATACCGGACGGCATCCCCTACGAGCAGGTGGTGCTGTTGACCGACATCTGTCCGACCGGCTACCAGGCCGCCGACAACTGCAACATCAACCCCGGCGACACCGTCGCCGTCTGGGGCTGCGGGCCGGTGGGGCTGATGGCGATGATGTCGGCGCGGCACCTGGGAGCCGAGCGGGTGATCGGCATAGACCGCTTCCCCGACCGCCTGCAGATGGCCCACTCCCAGTGCCAGGCCGAGGTGCTGAACTACGAAGAGGTGGACGTGGCGGAGGCGCTGCAGAACATGACCGGCGGACGCGGCCCCGACTCCTGCATCGACGCGGTGGGCCTGGAAGCGGTCGGAACCGGCATCGAGGGGATCTACGACTCGGTGAAGCAGACGCTCAGGCTGGAAAACGACCGGGCCTCGGCGCTGCGCCAGCTGACCAAGGCCTGCCGCAAGGGGGGAACGCTCTCCATCGTCGGGGTCTACAGCGGCTTCATCGACAAGTTCCCCATGGGCGCCATCTTCGCCAAGGGGCTCACCCTGCATGCGGGGCAGGCCCACGTGCACAAGTACCTGCCGCACCTGCTCAAGCTGGTACAGGAGCAGCAGCTGAATCCGTCCTCGATCATCACGCACCGGCTGCCGCTCGAGGAGGCCCCCAGGGGGTACAAGACCTTCCTTAACAAGCAGGATGCCTGCATCAAAATTGTGTTGAACCCTCAGGCTCAGGGAGCCGCAGCCACACCGGGCTCCGAACAGGCAAGCGCCGGCTGAGCCGCAAAGCTTGGCAGCCCCCCCTCCCTTGCCGGGAGGGGGACGGGGGGTGGGTGAAGCCGCAAGACATGGAAATTGATGGCAGCTTCCCCCACCCCCTAGCCCCCTCCCGCAAGGGGAGGGGGGAACAAGGTCAAGCTTTCCAGACGTACTTGAACCAGCAAACCATGGAGGAGGTACAGATGACCCCGCAAGAGGAAAAGCCGTTCCCGCGCCAGCGCCAGGAGCAGCCGGCCAGCGAAGCCGAGATGAAACCGAGACCGCAAAGCGGCGAGTTCGAATACCGCGGCTCTGCCAAGCTCCAAGGGAAAACCGCCCTCATCACCGGGGGCGACAGCGGCATCGGCCGCGCCGTGGCCATCGCCTTCGCCCGGGAGGGCGCCAACATCGCCTTCGCCTATCTCGAAGAGGACCAGGACGCCAGGGAGACCCGCGACATCGTGGAGCGGGAGGGGGTGCGCTGCCTCGCCTTTCGCGGCGACGTGGGGCAGGAGCAGCTCTGCATCGACATCGTCGGCAAGACCATCGGGGCCTTCGGGAAGCTGGACATCCTGGTGAACAACGCCGCCGAGCAGCACTACTGCGAGAGCCTCGAGCAGATCTCGGCGGAACAGCTGGAGCGGACCTTCCGCACCAACATCTTCTCCTACTTCTTCCTGACCAAGGCGGCGCTCAAGCACCTGAAGGAAGGCGCCCGCATCATCAACACCACCTCGGTCACCGCCTTCAAGGGAAGCCCGATGCTGCTCGACTACTCGTCCACCAAGGGGGCCATCGTCGCCTTTACCCGGTCGCTGGCACTGTCGCTGGCCGAGAAAGGGATACTGGTCAACGGCGTCGCGCCGGGGCCGATCTGGACGCCGCTCATACCCGGCACCTTCCCCGAGGAGAAGACGGAAAAGTTCGGTACGGAGGTGCCGCTCAAGCGTGCCGGGCAGCCGGTGGAGGTGGCGCACAGCTACGTCTTCCTCGCCTCGGAAGGCGGAGCCTACATGACCGGCCAGATCATGCACCCCAACGGCGGCACCATCGTCGGAGGTTAAAGGATTTGCGGGAGGGGGGGCAACCAAAGGCAGGTGCCGAAAACCCCGAAGCCTGACAAGGAGCGTTCATGAAATCTGCAGACCGTCGCAATTCGCTGGCCTTGGCGATGTTGGGAGCCGGGGCCGCTTTTTTCCTCTGGAGCATGCGCCGCCGCGCGCGCCGCATCGACTTTATGGGCAAGACAGTGGTGATTGCCGGCGGCTCGCGGGGCCTCGGGCTCGAAATCGCCCGGCAGTTGGTCAAGGAAGGGGCGAGACTGGTGCTTTTGGCGCGCCGGCCTGACGAGTTGGAGCGCGCCCGCGCCGAGCTGGCCCGCGCCGGCGGCGATGTGATCACCTTCCCCTGCGACATCGGGGTGCGCCAGCAGGTCGAGGAGGCCGTGGCGGCCGTTATCGAGCTGCGCCGCAGTATCGACGTTCTGATCAACGTCGCCGGCGTCATCCAGGTTGCGCCTTTCGAAAACCTGGAGCTGAAGGACTTCCAGGAGTCCATGGACGTGCACGCCTGGGGGCCCTACCACATGATCCGCGCCGTGGCGCCGCACATGCAGCGGCGCAGGAGCGGGCGCATCGTCAACGTCTCCTCGATAGGGGGGCTGGTGGCGGTGCCGCACCTTTTGGCCTACACCATGGGCAAGTTCGCCCTGACCGGCCTCTCCGACGGCTTCCGCGCCGAGCTCGCCAAGGATGGCATCTACGTCACCACCGTCGCCCCCGGCCTCATGCGCACGGGCTCCCATATCAATGCCAATTTCAAGGGACAGCACCAGAAAGAATTCGCCTGGTTCGCCATTTCGGGCGCCAACCCCGCGCTTTCCACCGCGGCACCGGCCGCGGCGCATAAGATCATCGAGGCATGTCGCTACGGCCAAGCCCGCCTGATCATCAACTGGCCTGCCCGCCTGCTGCACGCCGCCAATGCCCTATTTCCGGAAATGACATCAGTAGCCGCCGGGGTGGCAGCCAGGATGCTCCCCGGCCCGGCGGCGCCCGCCGACAACCGGCAGCATCCCGGCTGGGACAGCCGCTCCAGGCTGGCCCCGTCGTTCCTCACCCGCTCCAGCGACCGTGCCATCGAGCAAAACAATGAACAGCCTCACGATTCGGCCTACGTAGAACGGGTTGACGGCAGATACCGTTCCCGTGTCTAGCGCTGCCGGCATATGACAATCTGCTGCGGACAGACGGTACACCATCCCCCCTCCCGTCAAGGGAGGGGGTAAGGGGGTGGAGGGAGGTTGCCACCTCCGACCGTCATGGCTACTTCACCCACCCCCCCGGCCCCCTCCCGTCAAGGGAGGGGGAGAGTGCCGTCAAAAGGAGTCGACCATGTTCTCACTGCGCAGCTACTTCAAACTGGGTGACGCCAGCTACATGGACCTGGCCAAGAAGGTCTACCACAAGTTCAGCGACGAGGATTGCCCCGAACACGCCGCCGCCATGGCCTATTACTTCCTGTTCGCGTCGTTTCCGTTCCTGCTCTTTCTCACCACCTTGATCGGCTACCTCCCCATCCCGCACCTCATGGACTACATGCTGGCCAACGCGGCCAAGTTTCTCCCATCCGAGGCGTTCTCCCTGATCGAAAGCAACATACGGGCGCTGTTCATGAACAAGAAGGAAGGACTGCTATCCTTCGGCATCCTGCTGGCGCTGTGGGCTTCCTCCAACGCCATCGTTTCGGTCATGGACGCCATGAACAACCTCTACGACGTCAAGGAGGGGAGGCCGTTCTGGAAAGTGCGTCTGACCGCGATTGGGCTGGTGGTCGGCCTTTCCCTGCTCATTTTGTGTGCGATGGTCCTGCTCATGTTCGGGGTCAAGATCGCCAACTTCATCGCCGGGCTGATCAACTTCGGCGTCGCCTTCAAGATCGGTTTCGTGATCGGCCTGATCCCTGTCACCCTGTTCCTCCTGGTACTCGCCGTCGCGGTCATCTACTACTTCACCCCGGACGTGGAGCACGCGTGGAAATGGATCAGCCCGGGGGCGGTAGTCGCCATCCCCTGCTGGGTCGTGATGTCCTTCGGCTTCTCCTACTACATCAACAACTTCGGTTCCTACGACAAGACCTACGGCAGCATCGGGGCCGTGATCGTGCTCCTGTTGTGGCTCTATCTCAGCGGACTGATCATCCTGGCGGGTGCCGTCATCAACGCGGTGATCGAGCACAGTTCGGAGGAAGGGAAAGAGCCGGGTGAAAAGGTGGAAGGGGAACATGCCGCCGAGCGCGGCACCCATTCGAAAGCGGAATCGCAGCAAAAGGCGAAGGGGGAAGCTGCAAAATCATAGCGCTACTACCGGGTAGCGGTGACAGCTCCTCCCCCCGGAGGGGGGAGGTTGGGAGGGGGGAAGGCTCTGGCGGCCGGTGTTCCCCCTCCCTGTCCCTCCCCCTCCGGGGGAGGGTACGCCCAGGCAACAGGCTCAGCTAGAACGAAATTACTTGATCTGCCCCCGTATCTCGCCCATCGGGTACGTCACCGTCGGCACATCAACGTACGCCTCGCCGGCATCGATGATACGGACGAGGTCCTCGACCGTTTTCCCCTCCAGTTCGCCAATCAGGTTCTCGTTGGTGATGAGCCCCTCGGCAAGGATCCCCTTGAACTTGCCCATCTTCGTGGGGCCACCGAACAGCCCAACCAGCGGGGGGCCGTTCTGCCCCGGTTTGCCGTGATGGATGTGCGCCGCGACCGGGCTCGTTATCCTGCTCACGTTCAGTTCGTAACTCATCTCGCCGTCCGCGTAGATCATCTTGATATCCCCCCGCGCCGGCGTCTTCACCGCTGGAACCTCCTGCTGCCCCGAAAGCTTCGCCCGAAAGATCCGCTGTTCCGCACCCGCCGGCAGGGCAGCCAGCACTGCCAACACCACGACCGACATCTGCCATTTTCTCATGACGTTCTCCCCTTTTTCAGCGCCCCTCCGGCCCGGTGGCCACCTGCGCCAGGAGGTCGAGAATGCCGGAGAGCGGTATCGAGACCCACTCCGGACGGTTGTTGAGCTCGTAGCCCAGTTCGTAGATCGCCTTGTCCAGCATGAAGGTCTGCAGCATGATGTCGACCTCGTCCTCCGCGGTCGGCATGAACCGCGCCCCCGCCACCGCCTCCCGGTAGGCCTTGATGAACACCGAGGCGTTGTAGCGGTACCAGGCCTGCACCCAGGGGAGCAGGTAGGCGATATCCTCGTCGCGCACCTGGGTGCGCTGCATGATGACGGCGTGCGCCGCGTAGTGGAAGGAACGCACCATCCCCGCCACGTCCTTAAGCGGCGACTGCTTGATCCTGCGCTCGCTCAGCGATTTGATCGGTTCGCCTTCCAGGTCGATGATCAGGAAGTTGTCGCCGGTGTAGAGCAGTTGGCCCAGATGGTAATCGCCGTGGATGCGGGTCTTCATGGCGCCGAACTTGCGCAGCATGAACTTCTGGAAGACCCCGAGCACCTCGTTCTCCAGGGCAAGGAGCCCTTCGGCGTCGCCGGCGACGTGCTGCGGGATCCGGGCCATGTTCTTGCGCAGCAGGTCGAAGATCTTTTTGCTGCGGCTGCGCATGGACTGGTACACCGAGCGTTGGTAGAGGAGCGCGAAGGGCTCCGCGGCGAAATCGGCATCATCGGTGCGCGAAGAGAGGGCGAGGTGAAACTCGGCGGTGCGCCTGCCGATCAGGGCGACCATATCGGGGTAGAAGCCCTGGATCAGTTCCAGCAGGGCCGGGGTATAGCCGCTGGACTCGTTGCCGGGATGAGGCTCCAGCCCCGACTTCCTGCTCTCTTCGCGGTGGGCGAGCACCCGGTCCACGAACTGCCCGACCTCGCCCAGGGTGAAGGTCCAGGCGTCCCCCTGGTTGGGCACGAATCCCTGCAAAAGCCCCAGCGCGAAGCTCTCGCCGCTGCCGCGCCGGTACTCCAGAGAGCCTGCCAGAGGCGCCACGTGCGGGAAGCGCACCCGGTCCAGGAAGGTGCCGATCTCCACCTCGGGATGGGCTCCTTCCTCCATGCGGCGGTACATCTTGAAGAAGAAACTCTTCTCGAAAACGACCGAGCTGTTGCTCTGTTCCGACTTCCCCACCAGGGAGGAGAACGGGGGCTGCTTCCCTTCCATGAGCGCGGCCATGCCGGAAGCGGGGCGTCCCGAGAGCCTGCCGCTGTCGCCGCGCACGGTCTTCCTGCGCCAGATCAGTTCGAAGAGGATCCAGCGCAGGTGCGAGTTGTACAACCCGTCGTAGAGCACACCCTGGCGGTCCCCCACCTTGAGCAGGCAGATCACGGCCTCGGGCGAGTCGCCCAGCACCGTCTCGCCCCCCCCGTCCATGGGAAGGTAATGCAGCGGCAGGAGATAGACCTCGGGAGCCCCTTCGCTGTAGGTCACCTCCAGGAAGGTGAGCACCGCCGAAGAGCCGTCGATCGCCACCTGGAGCCGGTCCAGCACCGAAAAGCGCACCATGATGCGGCTCTTGCCCTGGAACCAGCGCGACTTCCTGAGGTAGTCCGGCAGGACCGATTGCTCCAGCTGGCGCAGCCCGGCCGCCCTCAGCACGTTCTCCCACCCTCCCGTCACCGCGATCTCCTCCAGCCCCCCCTCCTCGCGGGGCTTGGTCTTCTCGCGTCCGTCGGTCAAAAGAAGCAGGTGGTAGTCGTAGGGCCCGAGGATCACGCCATAGGGGGAATCCTTGATGGAGGGAAAGCGGTTGCGGCTGAACATCTCCTCCGGGTAGAACCCCACGAAGCGGGGCTGGTTCACCTGCACGAACTGGGTGGACCGGGAAAGGTTGATCAGTACGAGAATGGTCTGGTCATCGTACTGGCGCAGCATGGCCAGCACCTTGGGGTTGTCCAGCGGGATGAATTCCAGCGTTCCCCAGCCGAAGGCCCGGAACCGCTTCCTGAGGTCGATCATCCGCTTCATCCACCACAGCAGCGACGAAGGGTTCTTGGCCTGGTTCTCGACGTTGCGCGCCTCGTAGTGATACTCGGGGTCGATGATGGTGGGGAGGTAGAGCTTTTGCGGGTTGGCCGGCGAGAAGCCGGCGTTGCGGTCGGGACTCCACTGCATCGGGGTGCGCACGCCGTTGCGGTCGCCCAGGTAGTAGTTGTCCCCCATGCCGATCTCGTCGCCGTAGTAGATGATGGGGGTGCCGGGCATGGTGAACAGGAGCACGTTCATCAGCTCGATCTTGCGCCGGTCGTCCCCCATGAGCGGCGCCAGGCGGCGCCGGATGCCCAGGTTGATGCGGGCGCGGGGGTCGCGGGCGTAGATCCGGTACATGTAGTCCCGCTCCTCGTCGGTCACCATCTCCAGGGTGAGCTCGTCGTGGTTTCTCAGGAACATGGCCCACTGGCACTGCTGCGGGATGGCCGGGGTCTGCTGCAGGATGTTGACGATGGGGAAGGAATCCTCCATCTGCAGCGCCATGAACATGCGGGGCATGAGCGGGAAATGGAAGGCCATGTGGCAGGCGGCGCCCCCGCCGAAGTAGGAGGCGGCATCCTCGGGCCACTGGTTCGCCTCGGCGAGCAGCATCTTGTCCTGGTATTTCGCGTCGATGTAGGCGCGCAGCTTCGTCAGGAACTCGTAGGTTTCCGGGAGGTTTTCGCAGTTGGTCCCCTCGCGCTCGTACAGATAGGGGACCGCGTCCAGTCGCAGGCCGTCCACCCCCATGCCGAACCAGAAGTCGATGACCCGGAACATCGCCTCGTGCACCCGGGGGTTGTCGTAGTTCAGGTCGGGCTGGTGCGAGTAGAAGCGGTGCCAGTAGTAGCTCTTGGCGACGGGATCGCGGGTCCAGTTGGAGACCTCGAAGTCCTTGAAAATGATGCGGGCGTCCAGGTACTTGTCGGGGGTATCGCTCCAGACGTAGAAGTCGCGCCAGGGGGAGCCGGGCTTGGCGCTGCGCGATTTCTGGAACCAGGGGTGCTGGTCCGAGGTGTGGTTCAGCACCAGCTCGGTGATGACCCGCATCCCCAGGGCGTGGGCGGCCTTGAGGAACTCCTGGAAATCGCGCAGGGTGCCGTAGTCCGGGTGGACGCTGCGGTAGTCGGCGATGTCGTAGCCGTCGTCGCGCAGCGGCGAGGGGTAGAAGGGGAGCACCCAGACCGCGGTGATGCCCAGGTCGCGCAGGTACGGGAGCTTCTGGGTCAGCCCCCGAAAGTCCCCGATACCGTCCCCGTTGGAATCGCAAAAGCTCTTGATGTGCACCTCGTAGATGACGGCGTCCTTGAACCAGAGCGGGTTCTTCTCGTTTCGAAATGGCATGACTCACCCCACGTGCTGCTGTTAAGTCCTCGTTCCCCCTCCCCTTGCGGGAGGGGGTCAGGGGGTGGGGGAAGGTGCCATGGCCTGCCATCCTGCCGCTGCCGCCGTCACCCTCCCCCCCGCCCCCTCCCGTCAAGGGAGGGGGAGAAGTTGTCAAAAGTAGTAGTCGAAATCGGACTCCCGGCGCTGCCAGGTGCTGATCCGGTAGATGCAGGCCGGGTTCACCTGCGGGTCGAGCCGGACGGTGGTGGTCTCCCCCTGCCAGATCGAGTGATCGCCGCCGATCAGGTCGTGCAGCAGGTACGACTGCCCCGGCAGGACGCCGAACAGCTCCAGCGGCAGGCTGAGGCGCGCGGTCCGAACCCGGAACGGATCGAGGTTCACCGCGATCAGCAGCGCCCCCTTCTTCTGTGTCCCGATCTTCGCGTAGAAGAGGACGCTGTCGTCGTCGGACGCGAGGAAGGTGACGTTGTTGGTCTGCTGCAGCGCCACGTGATCGCGGCGGATCCGGTTCAGCGTGACGATCAGCTCCCGGATGTTGCCGGGGCCTTTCCGGTCCCACCGCCGGATCTCGTACTTCTCGGCCTCGAAATATTCCTCGGAGCCTGCCTTTTCCGGTTTCCCCACACAGAGCTCGTACACCGGGCCGTAGATGCCGTAGTTGGAGGAGAGCGTGGCGGCGAGCACGAGCCGGATCATGAAGGCGGGGCGGCCGCCGTACTGCAGGTACTCGGTCAGGATGTCCGGCGTGTTGGGCCAGAAGTTCGGGCGCATGAATTCCCTGGTGTCCCCGCGGGTCAGCTCGGTCAGGTACTCGGTCAGCTCGGCCTTGCTGTTGCGCCAGGAGAAGTAGCTGTAGGACTGGGTGAAGCCGATCTTGGCCAGCCGGGCCATGATCTTGGGCCTGGTGAACGCCTCGGCGAGGAAGATGACGTCCTGGGACTTCTCCTTTGCCTGGTCGATCAGCCACTCCCACATGGGGAAGGGTTTCGTGTGCGGGTTGTCCACCCGGAAGATGCGCACCCCCTGGTCCATCCAGAAGAAGACGATCGACTTCAGCTCCTGCCAGAGTTCCTCCCACTGCGGGGTCTCGAAGTTTATCGGCACGATATCCTGGTACTTCTTGGGGGGATTCTCGGCGTACTGCACGGTGCCGTCCGGGCGCCACCTGAACCACTCAGGGTGTTCCTTCAGGTAGGGGTGGTCCGGCGAGCACTGGAAGGCGAGGTCCAGGGCGATCTCGATCCCCTGCTTTTCCGCCTCGCGCACCAGGTCCCGGAAATCGTCCAGGGTCCCCAGTTCCGGGTGCACCGCCTTGTGCCCCCCTGCCTCGGAACCGATGGCCCACGGGCTGCCAGGGTCGCCCGGCTGCGCCTCGACCGCGTTGGCCTTCCCCTTGCGTTTGCTGGAGCCGATGGGGTGAATCGGGGGAAGGTAGAGGACATCGAAGCCCAGTTCCGCGACGTCCGGCAGAAGCGCGATGCAGTCGCGCAGCGTCCCGTGACGCCCCTCGCCCCCCAGCGAGCGCGGGAAGAGCTCGTACCAGCTGCTGAAAAGCGCCTTCTTCCGGTCCACCCGGACCACCAATTCCTTGTGATAGCGGGTGGCGAGCCCCCGGGCGCAGCAGGTGCTGACCAGGTCGGAAAGCCGGGAATCGAGCCCCAGCGCCACCGCGCCTTCCTGCTCCTGTTGCGCCGAGAGCGCCGCTGCCGCCTCGCGCAGCCGCGCCGCATCCCCCTCGTCGGCCTCCCCGACCGCCTGTTCCAGGATCTGCGCGCCGATTTGGAGGTCGACCGCCACGTCCTGCCCCGCCTCGAACCTCTTTTGCAGGTCCCGCTGCCAGGTACGGAAGTGGTCGACCCACCCCATCAGGGTGTACTGGTAGAAGCCCGGCTCGCCCAGGACGAAGCTCCCCTCCCAGCGGTCGTTGTCCAGGCGCCGCATGACGTTTTCCTGCCACTGCTCCTCGCCCATCCGGCGGTACAAAAGCAGCGCCACGACCTCGTCGTGGCCGTCGCTGAAGACGTCGGCCTGCACCACCATCTGGTCGCCGCTGACCCGCTGCACCGCGAACCTGCCGCAGTCGATCTGCGGGTGCACGGCCTCGATCGCTATCCGGGCTCTCCCTTCCATAGACTCACCTCTCTATCCGCTCCCTCCCTCTCTATACCGGCTCCAGCAACGCCACGCTCACATCGCTGAACAGTGCCGCAAGGGGTATCGCCAGCCGTCCATCGCAGCGCTCCGCCTCCACCTGCTGGTCGTTGACGATATTGCTGAACCTCTCCCCGCACCCTTCCGGCACCAGCAGCACGGTGTCCTGCCAGGCCGCCCCCAGCGGAGTGCTCCCCTCATCCGGCATCAACCCGGCCACCAGCCGCGCCGCCGCCACGATCAGCGTGCTCTCGCTTCCCTTCCGGGCGAAGGCGCAGACGTGCCGCTCGCGTGCCCCCTTGGCCTCGAGCGGCAGGTACTCTCCGGAATCGAAGGGATCCCGGTGCCGACGGCGGTAGTTCAGCACCCGGTAGATCAGGAAGAGCTTGATCCTGCCGTCTTCGCTTCGTTCCAGGAGCTCCCGGCATAGGGGCTGCGCGCCGATCTCGGCCTCGCGCTCCTTTATCTCGCGCAGCGCCTCCTTCCTGGCGGCGTAATCGACCTGGCGCCGGTTGTCCGGATCGACCAGGGTGAACTCGATCAGCTCCGTCCCCTGGTAGAAGTCCGGCACCCCCGGGGCAGTCATCTTAAGAAGGGTCTGGGACAGGGAGCTGAACAGGCCGCAACGCGAGACCCGCCGTTGCAGCGGCTGAAACTCGCGCAGGAACGGGTTCCCCGGCGACTGCTCCAGGATGCCGTCCAGGAAACCCAGCACCGCCTCCTCATAGGCGCTGTTGGGGCTCACCCAGCTGCTGTTGACCTTCGCCTCCCGCAGCGCCTTGATCACGTAGTCGCGGATCCTCCCCCTGAAGCTGTCGTACCCCGCCTGGTCCATCTCCCCCGCGGGCCAGGCGCCCAGCAGGGTCTGGTAAATCAGGTATTCCTCGTTGCGGTCCGGGACCCTCTGGTTTTCAATCAGGCTCCCCCGCCCCTTGTTGGTCCGGCTCCAGCGCACCACCGACTTCTGCCAGAGTTCCGGGAGCTCGGAGAGGGCGTCGATCCGGGTGCGCACGTCCTCGCCGCGCTTGGAGTCGTGGGTCGAGGTGGTGACCATGGCATGGGGGAAGTTCTTGTTGCGCTCCAGGTTCTGCCCGTGGAAGGCCTCCAGCGTGGTGCCGAACTTGCCGGGCATCCCCCCGACGTCGTTGAGCGAGATGAGCCGGTGATAGACGTAGAAGGCGGTGTCCTCCAGCCCCTTGGCCATGACCGGCCCGGTGATCTGCTGGAAGCGCATGGCGAAATAGAGCCAGGCGCGGCGACTCTCCTCGCCGGCCCGCTCCGGCGCCTTCAGAAGAAGCACGTCCCGTACGAAGTCGAAGACGGAGCCGCTGATGGCGGGGTTCCTGCGCTTGGCCTTGGACACCGCCGCCTCGATGTACTGCACGTCCTTGTCGCGCACCGAGGCGGAATTGGCGTAGGTGCGGTACACCGGGAAGCAGGCGATCACCTCGCTGATGGCGCGGACCAGGCTGTTCAGGGTGAAATCGCGGGTGAGCCGGTCCTGCTCGGCGATGTTGTTCAGCTGGTGCGCCAGCATGTTCACCTCACCCGAGAGCGAGACCTGCATCACCAGCTTTTTCTTTTCGTAGACGATCTCGGTGAAGTCGGAGGCCCGCTTGACGAAGCGGTCGTAGATGCGGTCGAACTGCTTGGCGGCCTCAGTATCGACGAAGATGCCGTTCACGCTGTTCAGGAACTCGTACCCGGTGGTGCCGGCCACCGGCCACTGCTCGGGGAGCTGCTCCCCCTTCATCAGGATCTTCTCCACCACCGCGTAGAGCGGCTGGTAAAAGGGGTCCTGTTCCAGTCCGGCGAAGTACTCCGCCTCGGCGCCATTGCCCCCCTCGCCCCCCGGCTCGCAGCCGCACAGCAGCAGGTACGCGCTCTTTTGCAGGTTCTGCAGGTAGGAGACCGGGTCGTACAAACCGTCCACGTGGTCGATGCGCACCCCGGTCACCTTCCGCTCCCGGATCAGCCTGAAGAGCAGGGTGTGGGTGAGGTCGTAGACCGCCTGGTCCTCCATGCGGATCGCCGCCAGGGCGTTGATGTCGAAGAAGCGGCGGTAGTTGATCTCCTCCGTCGCGACCCGCCAGTAGGAGAGGCGGTACACCTGGTCCCGCAGCAGCTGGTCCAGGGAATCGAAACTGCCGGGTTCCCCCTTGGCGCCGTTGAAGATCCTGACGTTCTCCGCGATGAATTCCGTCACCTCCGGCGCATCCTGGCACAACTGCCAGAGCCGCTTCTTGATGATCTCCTTCTCGCGGTGGCGCTCGCCCATCTTCTCGGGGTCCTGCTCGGTGGGAGGGGGGAGATGCTGCAGTGCGGTCTCGATGCTCAAGAACTCCTGGACCGGCGAGGCCTCCGGGGGGAACCGCTCTTTCAGCATGTCCAGCCGGTACTGCAGGATGCGGAGGTAGCTGCGCGGCTCGATGGGGATCTGCAGGGAGTAGCACTGCACGAAGAAGGCGCCGTCGCGGAAGAGGAGCTGCAGCCCGCCCCCCTCCAGCACCTTGCCGTACTGGTCGCCCAAAAGCGGCAGCAGCACCTTGCCGGTCAGTTCCTTTTTGACCGGCTCCCAGTCGATGTCGAAGAAGCGGGCGAAGGGGGAGCTCATGCCGTTTTCGAGTACGTCCATCCACCAGATGTTGTCGCCGCTTTCGATGCACATGTGGTTGGGGACGAAGTCGAGGATGTGCCCCATGCCGTGGCGGGAGAGCTCGTCGACCATGACCTGGTGCCCCTGCTCGTCCCCGACCTCCCGGTTCAGGATGGTCTGGTTCACCACGTCGTAGCCGTGCACGCTCCCTTCCTTGGCGGCGAGGTAGGAGGAGGCGTACACGTCACTGATGCCGAGGTCGTCCAGGTAGGCGATGATCCCAGTGGCGTCGGCGAAGGTGAACCCGGCGTTGAACTGCAGCCGGTAGGTGGCGCTGGGAATACGCGCCTCAGGCAGGTTTGGCTCCATGCTCCCCCCGGTCTACCCTTGTGGCAGCACCGCTCCCAGGTTGAAGCGCAGGGTTTCCCCCAGCTTCCTGAACGCGTCGAGCCAGATGCCCGCCCCTTCCTCTCCTCCGCCCGATCGGGTCACGTACTCGGGGTACACCGTCTTGGCCAGCTGGTAATAGTCGTTCTGCATCTGCCAGAGCACGACGTTAATGGGGATCTCGTACAAGAGGTCCATGTACTTCTGCATTCTACCCATCAGCTTGAGGTCGGAGGGATCCTGCCGCAGCTCGCCGGACATCGCCTCGAGGCGGCGCCTCATGAAGTACTCCGTCCCGGGTTCCTCGATGGCAACGCCCCAGGCCCGGATCTGCCCGACGATCCTGTGCACCGCGTCCGCGTCGACCTCCTCCTCGCTCATCGCGTGGCGCAGGGCCTCGTTCAGGGCCGGCTGAGCCACCGCCATGAAGATGTGCGGCACCGGGACCCGGGTCTCCTTGACGAACTCCATGAGGGGGCGGCTGCGTTCGTACATCTCCTGGTAGCTGGATATCTCCTCCTCCATGCTCTGCTTGATGATCTGGTTGATGATCTTGCGCTGCTCGTCGCTGAACAGGTTCACCAGGGAGAAGCTGTGCGTGCCGAAGTGTTTGTCCATCAGGGTGACCAGGTCGGTGTAGAGCCCCTTGTCGAAGGCGCCGCTCATCTCCTCCCGCATGGCCGCGTAGCCACCCGCGTCACAGGCCTCCTTCACACCCCCCTTGAAGTCGTGGCTGCCGATGCGCATGACGCAGAAGGTGAGGCAGGCCTCCTCCTCGGTGATCTCGCTCGCCACGTGGATGCGCCCCATGGCCATGACCGCGTCCGCGCTGGCGATCTTGTGGTACTCCTCCCTGGCGATGGCGTAGCAGTAGATCTGGGAGCGCTCCTCATACTCCTCGTAGAGCGAGCTGAAGGCGTAGTGGGCGGCGACCCTGACCAGGTCGAGCCGGATCGGGAGTACGAAGTTCTGGTAGATCCAGAGGCCGTCCTGGTGCTCGGGGATGTTGCTCTTGGCCTCCTTGAGCCGGCCCAGGAAGGCCTGTTCCAGGTTCCTTTCCACGATTCCCCCGGCGAGCTGCAGGGCGCGGCTCGCGTAGTCGATCACCTGGACCGTCTCCAGCCCCGAGAGCTCGTCGAAGAACCAGCCGCAGCTCGTGTACATGAGCATGGCGTGGCGCTGCATCTCCAGCAGTTTCAGGGCCTGAATCTTCTCGTCCCTGGCCAGTTCCCGGGAGGCGTGCTGGGACAGGAAGCTTTCCGCACGCTCCATGCTGCGGTCCAGGATCACCTCGATGTAGGCGTCGCGTGCCTGCCAGGGATCCTTGAAAAATTCCCTCCCCTTCTGCTCGAACCCCTTGGCGAGCCGGTCCCGCAGCCAGTCGAGCGCGGCGCGAAGCGGGGCGCGCCACTGCTGGTTCCATCCCGGGACCCCGCCCGAGCAGCCGCAATCGCTGTTCCAGCGCTCCACGCCGTGGGCGCAGCTCCAGGAGGTCCGCTCGCGGATCTGCACCTCCATGGCCGGCGGGCACAGTTCCAGGTACTCGCCGTAGTTGGTGAGCCGCGCCAGGTTGTTCCCCTCGATGTGGTTCAAGCAGGCGGCAAGCGCCATGTCGCCGAATTTCTGATGGTGGCCGTAGGTCTCACCGTCGGTGGCGATGTGCATCAGCTGGGTCCAGTCGCGGTCTTCGGTGAAGCCGCCGATCAGCCGCCCCGCCAGGGCCTCCCCGCTGTCCAGGAGGTTTTCGAAGGCGACCGCGCGCGAGATGGGGCCGTCGTAGAAGAACAGGGTGATGGAGCGCCCGGAGGGGAGCTTGCAGAGGTAGGCGCGGGTGGGGTCGATCTCGGTTTCGGTCCATTCTTCCGTCCCCAGCGCCCGGTACGCTCCGGCCTGGTGCGGCGCGAGCACGGTGTACTTGATCCCCTGCTCGGCCAGGATGTTCAGCGTCTCCAGGTCGACCGCCGTCTCGGCGAGCCACATTCCTTCCGGGAACCTCCCGAAACGTTTCTGGAAATCGGCGATGCCCCACACCACCTGGGTGTGCTTGTCGCGCGAGTTCGCCAGCGGCATGATCATGTGGTTGTAGACCTGGGCGATGGCGGAGCCGTGGCCCGAGCGCCACTCCATGCTCTGCTTGTCCGCGGTCAGGATGGCGTTGTAGATGTTGGGGGCGGCAAGCTCCATCCAGGAGAGGACGGTCGGCCCGAAGTTGAAGCTTATCTTCGCGTAATTGCTGGTGATGTCCATGACGCGGCTGTCGCCGTCCAGGATGCGGGAGGCCGAGTTCGAGGCGTAGCACTCGGCGGTGATGCGTTCGTTCCAGTCGTGATAGGGGAAGGCCGAATCCTGTATCTCCACCGCCTCGAGCCAGGGGTTTTCCCGCGGCGGCTGGTAAAAGTGTCCGTGGATGCAGACGAAACGCTCCTTAGCTGGCTCCATGTGTTCCTCCTGAAAGTTGGGCGCTGTACATCACCACGCTGAAAGGGTTGACCCTGACCATCCGGTGCCGCTCCGCATCGCCGACTTCCACACGCTCCGGGGCCTCCTCGCCCGGGCCTCGCCACTGCTGCCCCGAGGAGTCCAGCACCCGCTCCCAATTTCCCCGCGGCAGATCGAGAGGGATCTCCTGCTGGATGTTGCTGAAGCTGAACAGGCAAAGCACCGAGGAGCCGCCGGTCCACCTTCTCAGGAAGAGAACCTTCTGTTCAGGCAGCCCCGCGACCGCCATCGCGTCGCGCTGGTACACCTGTAGCGCCGGAAGGGCGGTACGCAGGGCAAAGAGCTTCCTGTAGAAGGCGAGGATGACGGCCTGCTCACCCTCTTTGGGCGACGCCACGTCGATCACTGATTCCTCGAAGGTAGACTCGGCCGCTGGATCAGGGATGTCACCCTCGCAGATCCCGGAGGCATGCTCCTCGTGCTTGCCCTTGCGCACCAACTCCACGAGTTCCGGGTCGGTGTGGTCGATGAAGTAGTGGAAGGGGGCGCGCTCCCCGTACTCCTCTCCCATGAAGATCAGCGGCAGGTAGGGAGACAGGATCACCGTGGCGGCCGCGAGGAGCAGTTGATTCAAAGGGAGGGTGGCGCTCAGGCGGTCGCCGCACTTGCGGTTACCGACCTGGTCGTGGTTCTGCGAGAAGACCACGAACTGCGAGCCGGGATGTTTTTCGGTAGGTCCGCCGTGGCGCCGCCTGCGGTACCTCGAGTACTCGCCGGTGTAGACGAAGGCCTCCTCGAACGCCTTCTGCAGCTGGCTGAACTGGCCGAAATCCTCGTAGTATCCGGTGATCTCGCCGGTCAAAAGCGCGCGCAGCGCGTGATGGAAGTTGTCGCACCACTGTGCATCGAGGCCGAAGCCGCACTTATCCGGGGAATTGATCAGGCGCACGTCGTTGGTGTCGTTCTCCGCGAAGAGGTAGAGCTGACGTCCCAGCCGCTCCCGGTGCTGGTGGATCTCGTCGGCCAGGCGGCGCAAAAGCGGCTTCGGGGTCTGGTCGAAGATCCAGTCCACCGCATCCAGCCGCAGCCCGTCGAAACGGAATTCCGTCGTCCAGTAGGCGGCGTTGCCCAGGAAGTATTCCAGGACCGGGTCGCTGTCAGCGCCGTCGAGGTTCATGGCCCGCCCCCAGGGGGTGCGGTACTTGTCGGTGAAGTAGTGGCCGAAGTCGTCCAGGTAGCACCCCTCCGGGCCGAAGTGGTTGTAGACCACGTCCAGTACCACCGCGAGTCCCTTCCTGTGACAGGCGTTCACCAGCCTTCTCAGCCCTTCGGGGCCGCCGTAGTTGCTTTGGGGGGCGAAATGGTACACGCCGTCGTAGCCCCAGTTGCGCCTCCCCGGGCATTGCGACACCGGCATGATCTCCAGCGCGGTGATCCCCAGCTCGACCAGGTAGTCCAGATGCTGGATCACCGCTTCGAAGGTCCCTTCCACGGTGAAGGTACCGACGTGGATTTCGTAGATGCGGTACTGCTCCAACGGGATACCCTGCCACCCCTCCTCGCTCCACAGGAACTGTTCCGGGTCCACCACCTGGGACGGCTCGTGCACGCCGTCGGGCTGGTAGCGTGACACGGGATCGGGAAAGGTCCTGCCGGAGTCGAGCTGGTAGAGATAGCGGTCGCCGTCGGCCACGCCGGGGACGGTGATCGAATAGTATCCTTTTCCCTCCGGCTGCATGGCCACCGTGCCGGTTGCCTTGCCGGAGAGGATGAGGACGTTCACCGTCTTGGACTTGGGGGCCCAGACCCGGAACTGCGTCCCATCCTTCAAAACCGTGGCGCCGAGTTCTACGCGCCAGCCACCCGCTACCATGACCACCTCCGCCGGCCATAACTGCCCTCCCATGAGAGCGGCCGGATTCACATAAAAAAATACTAACCAAAGATACATTAGCGACCACTCATGTCAATGCCTTGCGAGAGGCGCTTTCGCAGAAGATGAGTCCCGTTTCCTCCGGCCCTAATGAAAAAAGAAAGCCCGGATCCAGTGGATCCGGGCTTTCCCGCAGCACAGCCGTGGCGGAAGGGTGTTGCGCTTTCGGTGTTACCCTACTTGCGCAACGTCGGCAGTGCTTCGCGGATGAAGGAGAGGTGGCGCTGCTCGTCGGCGTAGTTGGCACGCACGATGGCCGAGATGTCCACGGGGAAATCGAGCTTGGAGGCCTCCTCGTAACGGCTGGTGGTCAGGCGTTCGTTGCTCTCCATCGCCTCCAGTGCCCCCTTCGAGCCGGTCAGGCTGCGCAGGGCCGTGAAGCCGGAGATGAGGAACCCCTTGAAGTCGGAGGTGAGCTCCGGCGGGGTCCCCCCGAGCTCCAGCAGCTTCGCGGAGAGGAGGTCGATGTGCTTGCGGTGGTCCGCCTGGAACTGGATCAACTTGTCCTTGATGACCACCTCGTTCACGTTCTTGATGGCCTGGTCATAGGCATGGGTCGCGTCCACATCCAGCTGGATCAGTTTTTCCAATTGGTCGAGAATGTCGTCTCTGTTCATGCTTTCCTCCGGATCAGTTTTTGGTATTTGTTCGCTCGCGACCCGTATGGCCGCGGGTAAACCGCTCTTTCCTCCTTCAGTCAGCATGACCCCCATAACATGGCGTGCTACTCCTCCCGCATCTTTTCCAGCAGGGTCCACTCGTGACCCGTCGACTTGTGGTGGTTCTCCCCCGCCTCGCGCGCCATTTCCCTGCTGCTCAACCAGTCGGTTATGGCGCCGCAACCGTCCTTGCACTCTGGAATGTACTCGTACTTGGTGTAGTCGAAGTCCATCGGCGCCTCCTCCCGGCAGGTCCTCAGTTGCAGTCCTCCGCCCAGAGGCAGCCCTGCTGCCCGCACTGGGATGACTGCCCCGAATCGAAACACGCGCTATTTCCTTCCTTGTTTTGGATAAGGCGGATCAGCTCGCCTTTTTTCAGCTTCCCGCACGGGATGTCCATCTTTTGTGCGATCTCCTTGATCTCCTGGACCTTCATGCTTCCTCTCCTTTCTTGCGCCCGCGATGGGCCTTGGGTTAGCCTCAAAATTAGCAACGCATAATAATCTAGCCGCCGCTCTCCTTTTGTCAATCTCCCGCGTGCTGTTGCTGTGATAGACTCATGTGCAGCCAAAGGAGGTGTTCTCATGGGACTGGAAGAGTATCAGCGCAAACGGGACCTGAGCAGGACACCCGAGCCCGCCGGGAGCGGGGCGAGGTCCGCCAGGGCCTTGCGTTTCGTGGTCCACAAGCATGCCGCCTCCCACCTGCATTACGATTTTCGCCTGGAGCTGGACGGCGTGTTGAAGAGCTGGGCCATTCCCAAGGGTCCCTCACTCGACCCTGCCGTGAAGCGGCTGGCCATGATGGTCGAGGACCATCCTTACGAGTATGGCGACTTCGAGGGAGTGATCCCCAAAGGGAACTACGGCGCCGGTGAAGTGATCATCTGGGACACCGGCACCTTCCATGCGTCGGGAAGCGAGGCCCCGGAGCGGAGTCTCGAGCTTTTGCGCGAGGGATTGCAGAAAGGCGACCTGAAGTTCGTGTTGCACGGTGAGAAGCTGAACGGCGAGTTCGCCCTGGTGCGCATCAAGGGGGACAAGGGGAACTCCTGGCTGCTGATCAAGAAAAAGGACCCGTTCGTCAGCAGCGACGACGTGACCCTCCTGGACCGTTCCGTGGTGAGCAACGCGACCATCGAGGACGTGCGGGCCGGCCGGATGCCGCAGCGCGTGTCCGTGCAGGCGCGGCAACCAGGTGCCGCCGCACCGGCTCCCCTCCACCCTTCCTCCCCCCTCCTGGGGGAGGAGCAAGCAACAGGCGCCCCCCCAACACCGCCCGCAGAGTCCGCCACCCCCACCACCCCCACCAACTCTCCCGGGTCCACCGGGTCCACCGGGTCCACCGGGTCCATCAGGTCCACAGTGTCAGCCGGCACCCCCATGCTTGCCACCTCCGCGGCCGAGTCCTTCGACGACCCGGACTGGCTTTTCGAGATCAAGCTCGACGGCTACCGCGCCCTAGCCGAAGTCTCCGGCAGCAAAGTCTCCCTCTACTCGCGCAACAACCTCTCCTTCAACAAAAAATTCCCCACTGTTGTCGCGGCGCTGGCCTCCCTCGGCGTCGACGCCATTTTCGACGGCGAGGTGGTGGCGCTCGACGACAGCGGGCGCTCCTATTTTCAGCTGCTGCAGAACTACCAGCGCACCGGCCGCGGCAACATCGCCTATTTCGTCTTCGACCTGCTCTACCTCAACGGTGAAGACCTGCGCAACCAGCCGCTTTTGGCCCGCAAGGAGCGGCTGCGTGCCCTGCTGCCGGACCTTGCCGACATCCGCTACAGCGACCACGTCATGGAGTACGGCAGGGAGTTCTTCGAGCTGGCGCGCCAGAACAACCTGGAGGGGATCCTGGCCAAACGTGCCGCCAGCCTGTACCAGGCGGGAAGAAGGAGCAAGGAGTGGCTGAAAATCAAGGTACGCCTGCAACAGGAGGCGGTGATCTGCGGCTTCACCCAGCCGCGCCGCAGCAGAAAGGGGTTCGGCGCCCTGGTGCTCGGCGTGTACGAGGACGACCGGCTGGTCTGCATCGGGTTCGCCGGCGGGGGCTTCGACGACGCCGGGCTCAAGGAGATGTACGACCTGCTGCAGCCGCTGGTGCAGGACAGCTCCCCGTTCCAGCAGCCGGTCAAGTCGGACATGCCGGTCACGTGGGTGAGGCCGGAACTGGTCTGCGAGGTCGAATTTTCCGAATGGACCGATGAAAACGTGATGCGCCAGCCCATCTACCTCGGCCTCAGGGAGGACAAGGACCCGAAGGGCGTGGTGCGGGAGCTGGTCGCCTCGGCCGCCGCCCCGCCCCCCAAGCCCGCTGCGCCCCCCCCGCCCCCTGCCCCGTCCCAGCCGGCGCCCCCCGCTAAAACCTCCAGCGGAAAGAGGGGCAGGGAAGAGCTGATGATCCTGGACGGCCACCGGCTGGAACTTTCCAATCTGGACAAGGTGTTCTGGCCGGACCAGGGGTACACCAAGGGAGACGTCGTCAACTACTACCGGACCATGGCCCACGCCATGCTCCCCCACCTGGTGGACCGTCCGGAGTCGCTGTACCGCACCCCCAACGGCATCGCGGAGCCGGGCTTTTTCCAGAAGGAGGCGGGCGAGCTGCCGCCTGCCTGGATCACGACCCGCGAGATCTACTCGAAGCACGTGGACAAGAACATCAAGTTCTTCGTCTGCCAGGATGAGGCCACCCTGGTCTACATGGCCAACCTGGGCTGCATCGAGATCAACCCCTGGCTGTCGCGGCTGCAAAACCTCGACTACCCCGACTACTTCGTCATCGACCTGGACCCCGAGGATATCCCCTTTGCCAAGGTGATCGAGACGGCACTGGCCGTGCGCGAAGTCCTCGACAAAGCAGGCGCCGTCAGCTTTCCCAAGACCTCCGGCGCAACCGGCATCCACATCTATGTGCCGCTGGGCGCCAGGTACGACTACGATGCCGCGGGCGAATTCGCCAAGGTGATCGCGACCCTGGTGCACCACAAGGTCCCGGACTTCACCAGCATCCTGCGCAGCCCGAAGTTGCGGCAGAAAAAGGTCTACCTCGACTTCCTGCAGAACAAGCCGGGACAGACCCTGGCGGCCCCCTACAGCATACGCCCCAGGCCCGGCGCAACCGTCTCCGCCCCGCTCAAGTGGGAGGAGGTAAAGCCGGGCCTCGACCCGAGCCGGTTCACCATCGCCACCATGCCGGGACGGCTGGAGCACCTGGGCGACCTGTTCGCGGGGGTGCTGGGACCTGGAATCGACCTGGAGCAGTGCATCGAGAACCTGGAACGGGGATAGACGGGAGAGGCAATTGACAATGGACAATTGACAACGGACGATGGGGTCGACACAAAAATTAAAAAATTACAAGATTTAAAACCTTGCCGTTCCCATGATACACTTTGTTTAAGGAAGCTAATGAGTGTGCGGGGAGGTGAAAGATCATGTTACGTTGGGCCATCATTTTCTTCATTATTTCCATCATCGCTGCAGTGTTTGGTTTCGGCGGTATCGCCACTGCTGCGGCGGGTATCGCAAAATTGCTCTTCTACCTGTTCCTGGTTATCGCCGTGGTGATGCTGGTAGCAGGCCTGCTGGCAGGACGGAGCATTACACGATGACGACCACGATGACGACTTTGGCAAGAACTTCAATCGAGGCGGCGCAAGCCGCCTTTTTGCTGCCCTAAACCCTCCCGGCCGACGCTCGGCCGGGAATCCCGCCGGTCACGATTTGGCCAACTCGTCACGTATGGTCAGCAGTTCCCGGCGCTTCTCCTCGGAGGTTTCCGGATACCTCATCTTCAAATCTTCCAAAAGGTTCACCACCACCTGGGCCACGACCAGCCGTGCGTTCTTCTTGTCGTCCGCCGGGACGACGTACCAGGGTGCCTCCTTGCTGCTGGTGGCGGCCAGGCACTCCTCATAGGCCCTCATGTACTGCTTCCAGCGCTTGCGCTCTTCTATGTCGTCGCGGTTGAATTTCCAGTTCTTTTCCGGGTTGTCGATCCGCTCCAGGAAGCGTTTGCGCTGTTCTTCCTTGGAGATGTGCAGGAAGAACTTGATGATGAGGGTGCCGTTTCGAGTCAGGTGCGCTTCCAGGTCGTTCATGGAGCGGAAGCGCTCCCGCCAGATGTTCTTGCGGCTGGATAGTTCGTCCGGGAGGTTCTCCGCCGCCAGGATCTCCGGGTGCACCCGTACGATCAGGGCCTCCTCGTAGTAGGAGCGGTTGAAGATGCCGATGCGGCCGCGCTCCGGCAGGCGCCTGATGCTGCGCCACAGGAAATCGTGGTCCAGTTCCTCGGTGCTCGGGTGCTTGAAGGAGTAGACCTCGCAACCCTGCGGGTTGATGCCGGAAAGGACGTGCTTGATCATGCTGTCCTTGCCGGCGGCGTCCATGGCCTGGAAGATGAGGAGGACCGACCAGCTGTTGTTGGCGTAGAGAAGTCCCTGCAGGGCGCTCAACCGCTCGATCTGTTCGGTCAGAAGCTCCTGGTACTCCTCCTTGGAGTGGTAAAAAGGCGGTACCGAAGTGGGGCGCTTCTTCAACTCCACCTTGTCCTTGGGCTTCACGCGGAACTGCTCGGTAGGTATCTTCATGCGCGCCTCCTTTATGACGACACCTGTTGAGGCTAGCGCACTTTGCCGTCTTTTCAATGAGAGTCCGCAGGCTCAGCTTTCATTGGGAAGAGGGAAAATCAAATTGCCCCCGCCTCTCCAAAAGCAAATCCCCCTAAATCCCCCTTCTCAAAGGGGGACTTCGCCAAGCTTCCCCGGACCGACGCAAAAAGGGGACCGGCACCTGCGGAGCCAGCCCCCTCGGTTCGTTGTCAATTGTCAATTGTCCATTGTCAATTACCCATTCCCCTACTTCTCGCTCCTGGTCAACAGCGTCGACATCATCTGCTTGGCCGACTGCGTCATGATGCCGCCGAGGTTCGGATCCCCCTTGAAGAGCGAGGAGAGGAACCCCTTGGCCTGCTCGAAGGTGATGTGCGGCGGCAGCGGCGGCACGTCCGGGTCGCAGCGCGCATCGATCACCACCGGCCGGTTCGCCGAGAGCGCCGTCCTCCAGGCCGCGCTGATCTGCTCCGGATCCTCCAACCTGATCCCGTCCAGGCCGAGCATCTCGGCGTATCCCGCGTAGGGGAATTCCGGAATGTCCTGCGACGCGCTGAACTTCGCGTCCCCGTTCATGACGCGCTGCTCCCAGGTCACCTGGTTCAGGTCTCCGTTGTTCAGGACCAGGACCACCAGGCGCGGGTTGCTCCACTCCTTCCAGTACTTGGCGATGTTCACCAGCCCGTTGATCCCCTGCATCTGCATGGCGCCGTCTCCCACCATGGCGATCACCGGCCGGTCCGGATAGTTCATCTTGGCTGCGACGGCGTAAGGAACCCCGGGGCACATGGTGGCCAGGCCGCCCGACAGGGATGCCATCATGCCGGCCCTCATCTTGAGGTCGCGCGCGTACCAGTTGGCGGCCGACCCCGAATCACAGGTCAGGATGCAGTTGTCCGGGAGCAGGGGGGAGAGCTCCCAGAACAGGCGCTGCGGGTTGATCGGCTTCGCCTCGAGCTTGGCGCGCGCCTCCAGCACCTCCCACCACTCGTTGACCCCTTTCTCGATGTCATCGCGCCACCCCCGGTCCTGCTTCTGCTCCAGCAGCGGGATCAACGCCCGCAGGGTGAGCCTCGCGTCCCCCTGCAGGTTCACCTCCATGGGATAGCGCAGCCCCAGCATCCTCGGACTGATATCGATCTGGACCCCGCGCGCCTGCCCCTCCTTGGGCAGGAACTCCGAATAGGGGAAGCCGCTGCCGATCATGAGCAGGGTGTCGCACTCCTTCATCATCTCCCAGCTCGGCTTGGTACCCAAAAGCCCTATGGAACCGGTGACGTACGGGAGGGTGTCCGGCAGCACCGCCTTGCCCAAAAGCGCCTTGGCCACCCCCGCCCCCAGCTTCTCGGCCGCTATGGCGACCTCCTCAGTTGCGCCGAGCGCGCCGGCCCCCACCAGGATGGCCACCTTCTTGCCGGCGTTCAAGACGTCCGCGGCGCGCCTGAGCTCGTCGCGGGCAGGGGTGATGTCAGGGCGGGTGAAGCCGAGCCCGGTGAAGGTGGAACCATGCTTGCGCACCGGCGAGGGGACCGCATCCATCTCCTGCACGTCGCTGGGAAGGATGACGCAGGTGACGGTCCGCTCAGCCAGGGCTATACGGATGGCGCGGTCGACCAGTTGCCTGATCTGTTCGGCGCTGCTCGCCATGTGCACGTAGTGGTGGGCCACGTCCTTGTACAAGGAAATGAGATCGACCTCCTGCTGAAAGTCCGCCCCGAGCGCCATGGTGGGCTGCTGTCCCACGATGGCGACCACCGGTTGGTGGTCGAGCTTCGCGTCATAGAGCCCGTTCAACAGATGGATGGCGCCCGGCCCGGAGGTGGCGATGCAGACCCCGACCTCGCCGGTGAACTTCGCGTGCGCGCAGGCCATGAAAGCGGCCTCCTCCTCGTGCCGGGTCTGGATAAAGGCGACCTTCTCCTTTTCCCGGTTCAAGGCGCCCATCACGCCGTTGATGCCGTCGCCCGGGTAGCCGTAGACCTTGCGCACCCCCCAGTCGTAAAGCCTTTGCACCAGGTAATCGCTGGCAGTTGTCATGAGTCCTCCCTGCTCATTAGATTTGTCATCTAAATCAACCCTAACAGTCTAGGAACGAGACATCCTTTGTCAACAGTGAAGACCACGATTTACGCGGCCTGCTTGACAAGGTCCACCACCTTGATAAAAAAGGTTAATCTTTTTTCATCTCCATCTTCATTGACGCGATGCACCAATGAGAACCATCCCGGGGGGGAGCCGATGTCCGAGATGTCCAGACGCACCTTCTTGTGGATCACGGGGGGCAGCAGCATTGCACTGGCGACCGACGCGCCGCGCAAGCTGGTCAACAACCTGATCCCGAAGGTGATCCCTCCGGAGGAGATCGTTCCCGGCCACTGGACCTATTACGCCACGACCTGCCGCGAATGCCCCGCCGGCTGCGGCATGCACGTCGCCAACCGCGACGGCCGCGCCACCAAGGCGGAGGGGAACCCCGAGCACCCGGTGAACCGGGGCGCGCTCTGCCCGCGCGGGCAGTCCTCGCTGCAGGGGCTTTTCGACCCCGACCGGGTCACCAAGGTGCTCTACCGCACCGGGAGAAAGTACCGGCCCAAGAGCTGGCAGGAGGCTCTCGACTCCATCTCCATCCGGCTGGCCCACGGCGGTAGGGTGGCACTGCTTTCCAGCCTGCAGACCGGGGCGCAGGCGGAGGTGCTGCAGGCATTTGCCGCCGCCTTCGGCTCGGACCGGCTCCTCTTCTACGAGCCCTTCAACTGCGAATCCCTCCGCGCGGCGCACCAGCAGCTCTTCGGTCTCCCGGTAATCCCCCGCCACGACCTGGAAGGGAGCGACTTCATCCTCAGTTTCGCCGCCGACTTCCTGGAGACCTGGGGCTCGCCGGTCCGCCAGGCCCGGCAGTTTGCCGACGGCCGCGCCTACCGTGAGGGGGCACCCCCGACCCGCATGGCCTACCTGGGGCCGCGCCTCTCCATGACCGCGAGCAACGCGGACCGTTTCGTCCAGGTTGCCCCGAACCAGCTCCCGGTCGTGGCGGCGGCCCTGCTCAGGGTGGTCCTGGAGCGGGGATGGCACCGGAACGACCTCGGGCCGGTCCGACCGGCGCTGGACGCCCTGTTCAACTCCTCCCCTCCCCCCGCCGTCGACCAGGAGCTCCTGGTCACGCTGGCCCGCGACTTCACCGCAGCACGCCGCCCCGTCGCCCTGGCCGGTCCGCAGTATGCCTCGGGCCCGGCGGCCACCGACACCGCCCTCTGCGTCGCCCTGCTCAACTACGCCGCGGGTGCGCTCGGCACCACCGTCGATTTCTCCCGTCCCCACGCCCTGAGCGGAAGCGCCCGCGAGGCTGAGCTGGACCTGTTCTTTTCCTCGCTGGGGCCGCAGGACGTACTCTTCGTGCTCGACGCGAACCCCGCCTACAGCAGGACCGCAGCGGCGGAAGCGATGGCGCGGGCCGGGATGGTGGTGTACCTCGGAACACAGCTGGACGAGACCGCGGAACTGGCACGCTGGGTGCTCCCGACCGACTACCCGCTGGAATCGTGGGGCGAGTACCAGCCGGAACCGGGGGTGGACGGCCTGATACAGCCGGTGATGGGACGCATCTACGACACCCGCGGCGCCGGCGACATCCTCATTGCCCTGGCCCGGCAGGCGGGGCGGCCGCTGAAGACGGCACGGGGCACCACACCTGCCGACCTGCAGCAGTGGCTCAAGGAACGGCGTGGTTTCGGCGGGGGAGGCGACCAGGCGGAACGAGGCTGGCAGGCGGCGCTCAGGAAGGGGGGAGCCTGGCAGGTGTCCGCTCCGGCTGCGACGACGGCACCCGCCCCCCATCTGGCCGGGTTCTCCTTCCAGGCCAAACCTCCTCCTGGGGCGACGCGCCCGGAGGAGGTGGAGCTCTGGCCCTGGGCCTCCATCATGCTGTACGACGGACGTCCGGCCAACCGGGGCTGGCTGCAGGAGGCGCCCGACCCGGTGAGCTTCATCGTCTGGGGCAACTGGATCGACCTGCACCCGAAGAAGGCCGCCGCCCTCGGCATCGGGGAGGGTGACCTGGTACAGCTCACCAGCGTCTCCGGATCGCTGCGGGCGCCGGTCCGCCTGACCCCGGAGGTGCACGAGCAGAGCGTGGCCATCGCGCTGGGCCAGGGGCACAGTGCCCTGGGCCAGAACGCGAGGGGGGTCGGCTCCAACGTCTTTCTCCTGCTCGAGGCCGTCCAGCGGGTCGGGTTCTTCACCCCCTGCCGGGTCAGCAAGGTCGCCGACGACGCCCCCCGCCCCATCCGCACCGCGCTGCGCAACGACCAGTTGCACCGCGACCTGCTCGAGTCGGTGCCGCTGTCGGCGCTGCGCTCCCCGCCCCCCCCGGTCGAGTTCGACCTTCCGCTCCCCGAGGGCTATCACGCGGACCGCGACCTCTACCCCAGGCATGAGCACTCCAAGCACCGCTGGGCCATGGTGATCGACCTGCAGCGCTGCATCGGCTGCGGCGCCTGCGCCGTCGCCTGCTATGCCGAAAACAACGTCCCGGTGGTCGGCCCGGAGCTGGTGGCGGACGGGCGGGAGATGGCATGGCTGCGCGTCCCTCCCTACCGCGTCCCCGGCAGTACCTGGCGCTACGCGTGGCTCCCGCTGCACTGCCAGCACTGCGACGCCGCCCCCTGCGAGCCGGTCTGCCCGGTCTTCGCCTCGGTGCACAACGAGGAGGGGCTGAACGCGCAGATCTACAATCGCTGCATCGGCACCCGCTACTGTTCCAACAACTGCCCCTACAAGGTGCGGCGCTTCAACTGGTTGAACCTGGAGTGGAGAAAGCCGCTGGACCTGCAGTTGAACCCGGAGGTGACCGTACGCCAGCGCGGCGTGATGGAAAAGTGCACCTTTTGCGTCCAGCGCATCCGCCAGGCGCAGTACCGCGCCGCGCGGGAGGGGCGCAAACTGCGGGACGGCGAAATCGTTCCCGCCTGCGCCCAGACCTGCCCGGCCCGCGTCTTCACCTTCGGCGACCTCCTCGACCCCGCCGCGGAGGTGACCCGGCTCACCCGCAGCGACCCGCGCCGCTACCACCTGCTCCACGAGCTGAACACGAAGCCCGCCGTGACCTTCCTGAAGCGGGTGGAAAACGAGGTGGTCTGATCAGCTGAGCCTCAAGGGGGACAGGCACCTGCGGAGCCAGTCCCCTTCAGACAAAGGAGAGCGTCTGTGCCGCCAAGCTACGGCCAAATCAACGACGACGTCCTCAATGCCATGCAGAAGCCGGGCTACGCCTTCTACCTGGCGGTGGTCTCCCTGGCCGGGCTGGTGGGACTGGCGGCGCTCGCGCTGATGTACCAGGTCCAGGCGGGGATGGGGGTGACCGGGCTGAACCGCCCCGTCGGCTGGGCGGTCTACATCACGAACTTCGTCTTCTGGGTCGGTATCGCGCATTCCGGAACCCTGATCTCGGCGATCCTGTACCTCCTGCGCGCCAAGTGGCGCGACGCGGTGTCGCGCTCGGCCGAGGCGATGACCATCTTCGCGGTCATGACCGCGGGGCTCTTCCCGCTCATCCACCTGGGAAGGCTCTGGGCTTTCTACTACATCATCCCCTACCCGTCGCAGCGCCAGATCTGGCCGAACTTCGTGAGTCCCCTGGTCTGGGACGTGCTGGCGGTGTCGACCTACTTCACGGTGAGCCTCATCTTCTGGTACATCGGCCTGATCCCCGACCTCGCGGCGGCGCGGGACCGTTACCGGACTGAGCTGGGCCCGGAGCACCTGAAAAGCAGGATCTACCGCGCCCTCTCCGTGGGGTGGTCCGGCTCCGGGAGCCAGTGGCACCACTACGGCCGCTCCTACCTCTTCTTCGCCGCCCTGGCCACCCCGCTGGTGGTCTCGGTGCACTCGGTGGTCTCCTGGGACTTCGCCATGAGCCTTCTGCCGGGGTGGCACAGCGCCATCTTCCCCCCCTACTTCGTGGCCGGCGCCATCCATTCCGGGCTCGCCATGGTGCTCACCCTGCTGATCCCGATGCGGAAGTTATTGCACCTCGAGCGACTGATCGAGATGCACCACTTCGAGATGCTGGCCAAGACCATCATCCTCACCGCCACCATCGTCGGCTACGCCTACGCCGTCGAGGGGTTCATCGCCTGGTACTCCGGCGACCTGGTCGAGTGGCAAAACTACCAGTGGCGCCTGTTCGGGCCCGTGGCCTGGATGTACTGGCTCTGCGTGGTCTGCAACGTGCTGGTTCCCTGGCTCTTCGTCTTCAGGCGCCTGCGCACGCACTACCTGCCGCTCTTCGTCATCTCGCTATTGGTCAACGTCGGCATGTGGTACGAGAGGCTGATGATCATCTACACCTCCCAGGCGCATGACTTTCTCCCCCATAACTTCGGGCGCTACCTCCCCACCTGGGTGGAACTGGTGATCACCGCCGGCTCCTTCGGCTTCTTCTTCCTCTTCTTCGTCCTCTTCACGAGGGGGCTCCCCACCGTTCCGCTGAGCGAGTTGAAGGGGCAGATCGCCGAGGAGGAGGTGCCACAGACGCAACTGTGCCTGAACCGGGTCAGCCAGAGGCTGCCGCAACACCGTTCCACGGTCCTCGCCGTCTTCTCCCATGCCGGCAGCCTGGTCAGCGCCACCAAGCTCTGCTGCGACGGCGGCTTCGAGATCATGGAAACCTTCTCGCCGGTCAAGATCGAGCAGCTTTCCGAGGTGCTGAAGCTTAAGAAGAGCCCGGTGCGGCTCTTCACCCTGGCGGGCGCCGTCTCCGGCCTTCTCGGCGGCTTCTGGCTGGCCGGCGGCACCGCGCTGGTGAACCGGCTCACCGTCGGGGGAAAGCCTCCCCTGTCCTGGATCCCCTTCTGCGTGGTCGGCTTCGAGGGGACCATCCTCATCGGGAGCCTGGCGAACCTCCTGGGGCTCGCGCTTTTGGCCCGCCTGTTCCGCCTGGAGACGCGTCCTTTGTACGACCCGCGCTTCTCGCGCGACAAGTTCGGCCTGCTGGTGAGCTGCGGGCCCGACCAGGTCGAACTGCTGAAGGAGCGGCTCGCGCCTGCCCGACCGGAGGAATTCCATGTCCACCAGTGAGCGTCCCTTCGCGAAGCTCTGGCTGCCGCTCTGGCTTCTCCTCGCCGTGGCCGGAGTCGCGGTGTGGGTCGTGCTGTTAAACGGCGTCGAGGAGCCGCGCGCCTGGCGCTCGCTGCTGATCAACTTCCTGTTCTTCACCTCGCTGGCGGGGGGGATGGTGGTCTGGCCGCCGCTGGTGGCGACCTGCAACGGCAGATGGCACGTCAGGGTCGAGCGGCTCGCCTCGGCCGGGATCGCCTTCGCACTCCCCTCGCTGGCCGCCCTCGTCCTCCTCTGGGTCGCCAACGGAGAGTGGGGTCCCTGGCGCGGCATCCACTACCATCAGGGGATCTGGCTGCAGCCGGACTTCCTGTTCGGCCGGGACCTGGCCGCCCTCCTCGTCTTCTGGGGGTTGGGGTGGTACCACCTGCGGCAGCGGCGCAAGGGGGAGGGAGGGGGGCTGGGGCCGGTGCTGGTGCTCATTTACTGCCTCGTCTTCTCCCTGCTCGGCTTCGACCTGGTCATGGCGCTCGACCCGTACTGGCACAGTAACCTCGCCGGCGGCTACTTCTTCATGTCCGGGCTCTACATCGCCATCACCTGCTGGGCCCTCCTCGCCGCGAGCCATCCCGCGGCCGAACCGGACCAGCTTCACGACCTCGGCAAGCTGATGGTCGCCTTCAGCCTGATGACCACCTACCTCATGTACGCGCATCTCCTGCCGTTTTGGTACGAGAACCTCCCCCGCGAGGTCCGCTTCATCGTGCCGCGCCTGCACGGGCGGGACTGGGCGCCGGTGAGCGCCTTCCTTCTGGCCCTGGTCTATTTCGGGCCGCTGGTGCTCCTGTTGCCGATCCGCGCAAAGCGCAGCCGCCTCGCGCTCGGGGTGATCTCCTTGCTGGTATTGTGCGGGCTCTGGCTGGAGCGCTGGTGGCTGGTGGCGCCCACCTTCGAGCAGGCGCCCCGGCTGGGGCTCCCCGAGCTCTCGCTGGCCGCGGGGTTTGCCGGGATACTCGGGCTGGGAATGACCTGGCTGCGCCGGGTCGAGGGGGAAAGGCCATGACGGCGGCAGCCGGCAAAGGGATTCCGGCGGGAAGCGGCGGCACACCGCACAAAACGGGGCCGCCCTGGGGCAATGTCGCCGCGGCAGTGGTCGTCCTGTGCGCCGCGGCAGCGGCGCTCGTCTACCTGGACCGGCTCTACCCGGTGGGACTCGGCCCACGCCAGCCCATCCCGTTCAGCCACCGGGTGCACGCCGGAATCAAGCAGATCAGCTGCTTCATGTGTCACGACAGCGCCACCCGTTCGTCGCGGGCCGGCATACCGCCGCTGCAGACCTGCCTGCTCTGCCACGCCCGCATCATCCGCACCTACCCGTACATCGCCCGGCTGCGGGAGCTGGTGGCCCTGAACCAGCCGGTGGTCTGGCAGCGGGTGAACTGGGTGCCGGAGTTCGTCTATTTCGATCACTCCATGCACCTGCGGCGCGGCGTCGACTGCGGCCACTGCCACGGCGACATCCGGCACATGGACCGGGTGGCGGGGGCGGTGAAGTTCGAGATGGGCTTTTGCATCCAGTGCCACCGGGACAACCGGGTCACCCACGACTGCTTCGTCTGCCACAGGTGACAAGGCCGAGATACAAGCGGTTACGCGAAGGACGCACAGTATCCGCTGAGCACGCAAAGAAAGACTTTTCTGGGGGGACTGCCATGGCCGACTTCATCCACAAACCACAGAGCGCGGCGCTCGCCTTCATGGTCGCGGGGGCGGTCTGGTTCGTGGTGGGCGCCGTGTACGGCATGTTCTCCGCCATCCACCTGGTGGCGCCGGAGTTCCTGCCCCACGTGGCGGCGCTGGTGTTCGGACGGGAACGCCCGGTCCACATCAACACCATGCTCTACGGCTTCACCGGCACCATGCTGATCGGCTCGGGCCTCTACTACCTCCCGGCCCTCTTGCGAACGAGGCTCTGGTCCGAACCGCTCGCCTGGGTCGCCTTCCTCTTCTGGAACCTGACCGTGCTGAGCGGCCCGGTGGGATTCGCCTTCGGGCTCACCCAGGGGCGCGAGTACAACGAATACGTCTGGCTCGCCGACGTCTCGCTGGTCATAGCCGTCGCCTGCCTCATCGTCGACACGGGCCTCACCATCGCGCAGCGCCGGGAGCCGCAGCTCTACGTCTCCGTCTGGTATTTCATGGCCGCGCTCCTTTGGACCGCCTGCAACTACCCGCTGGGAAACGTGATGTGGCATCCCTCCACCGGTGCCATGCCCGGGCTGATCGACTCGCTCTTTCTCTGGTTTTGGGGGCATAACCTCCCGGGACTCCTGATCACGCCCCTTGCCACCGGCGCCGCCTACTACGTGATCCCCCGGGTGACCCGGACGCCGCTCAACTCGCACACCCTGTCGCTTCTGGGCTTCTGGTTCCTGATCGCCCTCTACAGCCACATCGGCGGGCACCACGTGCTGCAATCCCCCATCCCGAACTGGCTGAAGACGGTTTCCGTGGTCGATTCCATCTCGATGATACTGCCGGTCTCCATCGTGGTGATCAACCTCTGGCTCACCGCGCGCGGCTTCGGCGGCAGGGTCTGGAGCGACCCCTCCGCCCGGCTGGTGATGGGGGGGATCGTCTGGTACATCATCACCTGCATCCAGGGGCCGCTGCAGTCGCTTCCCTTCCTGCAGCGGGTGACCCACTTCAACAACTGGACCGTCGGGCACGCCCACATCGCCATGCTCGGCTTCGGCGGCTACATCGCCCTGGGCGCCATGTGGCACGTGCTCCCCCTGGTGAGCGGGCGTCCGGTCTATTCCCAGAAGCTGGTCAACCTTCAGTTCGGACTGATCACCCTGGGGCTCACCGGCTTCTTCCTGGTGCTGACCATGGCGGGGCTGGTGCAGGGGAGCGCCTGGCACAACGGGGAGACGGTGCTGCGGGTGCTCCCCGAAATCGCCCCTTTCATGGTGCTGCGGGCCGCGCTGGGCATCTTCATCCTGACCGGTTCGCTGGTCGGGCTTTTCAACCTGTACATGACCCTGCGCCCGGTGCCCGAGCCCGAGCTGCTCAGGCGGGCGGAGGAGGCGGCATGAAGATGACCCCGGCCGTTCTCATCGTCGGCGCGCTCATGGTCTTCTGGGCCTCAACCTTCATCATCGTGGGATTGCCCTCCATGACCATGAAGGACTACCCCTCGGACATCTGGCGGCCGCTCTCGCCGCTGGAGCGCGAGGGGCACCGGCTCTACGTGAGAAACGGCTGCAGCTACTGCCACTCCCAGTTCATCCGGGTCAGCGACTGGGACATCGGGGCGGAGCGGATCGCCCGGGCCGGCGACTACGCCGGCATCGAGCCGGCCATCCTGGGAAGCGAGCGCACCGGCCCGGACCTCTCCCAGGAGGGGGGGGAACACAGCGACGACTGGAACATCGCCCACTTCACCAACCCGCGCTACACCACCCCCGTATCGGTGATGCCCGCCTGGGACTTCCTGACCGTCCGCGAGATCCAGGCGCTGGCGGCCTACGTCCAGGCACTGGGGGGAAAGGACGCGGACCTCAGGCACAAGCGCCAGCGCGACTGGAAGCGGCAGGCGCAGGTGGCCTACGCGGGGGGCGTCGACCGCAACATCGAGTGGCTGCACGCGCAGGTGCCCGAGGTCTGGCGCCGGATGCCCAACCCCTACCCGGCCACCCAGGCGGCGCTGCAGCGCGGCAAAAGGATCTACCAGCAGCTGTGCATCAACTGCCACAGCCCCATCGGTGACGGCAACGGCCCGGCGCAGCCCTTCCTGGGTCCGCCCCCGCTGAACTTCACCATTCTCAGGCGCCACCTGGTGGAGAACCGGTACATCGGCGGGATCTTCTACTACCAGATCATGAACGGCATCACCGGCACCGCCATGCCCTACTTCAAGAAGCACCTGGAGAGCGAGAAGATCTGGGACCTGGCCAACTACCTGGCGGTGTCGTTCCTCGGATACACCGACGCCAACACCGAGCCCCGCGGCATCGACGCCTCCTACGAGGGGAACTGGCAGAACCCGTACCCGCCGCCGGCCGTGCAGGAGTCGCCCTAGCTCCGCCAAGCTCGTTACCGCCTCCCCCCCCTTGACGGGAGGGGGCCGGGGGGTGGGTGAAGCCGCAAGGATGGGCACAGTGGCGGGTCCAGCCGGACGCAGAGATCACACGGAGAAAAGAAGATGCAGAGCCCCCTGGAAACACCCGCCTTTTTGCTGATCTGGATGTGCCTGCCGCTATTGATGTGCGCCGCGCTGATCGTCTTCTTCGTGTGGGGTGTGCGGTCGGGGCAGTTCGCCGACCAGGAGCGGGCCCGCTACCTGGCGCTGGACAGCGGCATTCCGGAGGGGGACGAAACGGGCGAATGATCATTCGCCCCTAGAGGAACCGGGCGGCATCTTTAAGAGAAGGTTACGTGGAGAAAGGAATTAGGGGGCAGCCATGCTGATGCTCTACCTGTACGTGCTGCAGAACCAGTGGCTGGTCATCGCGCTCCTGTCGGGCGCGGCGCTGGTCTTGATCATGGCGCTCACCTACCAGGCGCTGTGGCTGCCGCGCGGTTTCGAGAAGCAAAGCGAAGAGATCAAGGTGCGGGGGGCGGCCAGCTTCTTCCGCTGGCTGCGCAGCTTCATGCCCTGGGTGATCATCATCCTCTTCGGGGTCTGCATCGCCTTCACCCTCTTCGAGGTGACGCAAAACCACGGCACTCCCCCCAACTGGTGAGGCGACCCATGGAACGAACGCCGGAATACGACGAGCACCAGGAACTGCGCTCCCCCTGGGAGTGGGTGATCCTGATCGCCTTCAGCGCCGCCATCATGGGGTTTGGTTGGCTGGTGTACCTGCTGGTCGAGGACGCGCCCCGTCGCTGGGACTTCGGACAGCTCCCGGACGCTCCGGCGGAGTCGATCTATTCGAGCGAGCAGCCGCACGGGAAGGTGCCGCGGCAGATCCGGGCACTGCCGGAAGCGGTGCCGCTGCCGCCCCGGCAGCCGGGCGTAAAACGCGGGAGGGAGTGATGAGGAAGCTGACGATCTTCATGGTGGTGGCGCCCCCGCTGCTCGGGGCGGTGCTCTTCGGGTACATCCTGTACCGGGGCCCGCGCATGACGGTCCAGCACCACGTGCGGGAATTCCAGATGGTGCTCCCGGCACCGGCGCCGGGTTCGGTGAGCGTAGCCCCCACGGGGAATCGTACGCCCGCCCAGGCCGAGGCGGCGGGGCTCGCCAACCCGGTCCCGGCCACCCCGGCGGTGGTCGCCCAAGGTGCGGCCTACTTCGGCTATTACTGCGTCTTCTGCCACGGCGCCAGCGGCGCCGGCGACGGGCCCGTCGGCAACAGCTACCTCCCGAGACCGGCGGACCTGCGTCTCCCCAGGATCGCCGGCTACCGCGACGGCGAGCTTCTGCGCGCCATGCTGACCGGCATCGGCCACGAGCCGGTGCTGGAACGGGTGGTCCCCCCGCCGCACCGCTGGCCGCTGGTCCACTACCTGCGCTCGCTCAGCTCCCCCCGCTGACCCTGCCCCCGGCGCGCCGACCTCAGCCGGGTTGCGTGCCGAGCACCGACTGCACCATGCGCGCCAGCTCTTCCATCTGGAACGGCTTCTTCAAGAAGGCGCCCCCCTCCCAACTCCCGCTCTCCTCGTCCATGATGGCATCGGTGAAGCCGGACATGTAGATGCACTTGATATCCGGGCGCTCGCGCCGCATCCGCTGCATCATCTCCGGTCCCCGCATGCCGGGCATCACCACGTCGGTGAGCACCAGGTCGATGGCGACCTCGGGGTTGCCGGCCACCTCCAGCGCCTCGCGCGGGTCGGCCGTGGCGAGGCAGCGGTACCCCAGGGACTCCAGTATGCTGGCGGTCAGCTCGCGCACCATGTCCTCGTCCTCGACCAGCAGCACCGTCCCCGCTCCTTGTTGCCGCGTTGCGGCGGGCGGCGGCGTATGGTTCTCCTCGCCGTCGGCGCACCTCGGCAGGCAGATGCTGAACGCGCTGCCGGCACCGGGTGCGGTCTCGAGATCGATGAAGCCTCCGTTTTGCCTGACGATGCCGTAGACGGTGGCCAGCCCGAGCCCGGTCCCTTTCCCCTGCTCCTTGGTGGTGTAGAAGGGCTCGAAGACGTGGGCGCGGGTCTCGGCATCCATGCCGACACCGGTGTCGCGGCAGGTGATCCTTACGTATCCTCCCGGCGGCACCTCCGGGTGCAGGGGAGGCGGCTCCTCGAACTGCACGTTGGCGGTCTCGATGGTGATGGTCCCTCCCCGGGGCATGGCGTCGCGGGCGTTCACCGCCAGGTTCATGATGATCTGGTCCAGCTGCACCGGGTCCATGCTGATGCTCCAAAGCTGCTCCCCGGGTGCCAGCACGATGGAGATGTCTTCGCCGATAAGCCGTCCCAATGACTTTTTCAGCTCCCACAGCATGCCGTTCACCTGCACCGTTCTGGGCGCGACGACCTGCTGGCGCGAGAAGGCGAGCAGCTGCCGGGTGATGTCGCGGGACTGCTCGGCGGCCTTGACGATCAGACGCAGGTGTTCCAGGACCGCGGCTTCCCCGGTCTGCCGCGCCGCCAGTTCGGCGCACCCCATGATCACCGTGAGCTTGTTGTTGAAATCGTGGGCCACCCCACCCGCCAGCCGCCCGACCGACTCCAGCTTCTGGGCCTGGCGCAGCTGCTCCTCGATGCCGCGCCGCTCGGTGATGTCGCGCACCGTGCCGATAATCCCGATTACTTCGCCGGAGCTGCTTCTCAACGGGGCGGAGGCGTCGGACATACAGAGCATCCTCCCACTCACGTGCCTGCCGCCGAATTCGGTGACCGTGGGTGCGCCCCCGGCCAGAAGCTGCTCCAGGCGGCGCACCAACCCGGTCTCCGCAAGCCACGGGAAGACCTCCGCGGGGCGCTTGCCCACGACCTCGGCGGCGGGCCTGCCGCTGATCTCTTCCATGTACGGGTTCCAGACCAGGTAGCGCAGCTCGCGGTCGTAGACGATGATCCCCTCCCGGGCACTGTTGATGATCTCCTGGTTGAACTGCAGCGTCTCCGAGAGCCGCTCCTCGGCCAGCTTTCTCGCCGTGATGTCCTCGTAGATCCCGAGCACCCCCCGCACCGCGCCATCCTCGTCGGTAAGCGGCATCTTGCTGGTCTCGATCCAGGTGACGCTGCCGTCGGCCCGGGTCAGGTTCTCGATGATGTGCATCTTGGCCTGGTTCTTCTGCATGACCTCGCTGTCGTCGGCGCGGTACCCGTCGGACTCTTCGCGGCTCCAGGGAAGGTCGTAGTCGCACTTGCCGACGATCTGGGCAGGATCGGCCAGCCCCGCGCTTTTGGCGAACTCACGGTTGCAGCCGAGATAGACGCTGCGGCGGTCCTTCCAGAAGATGCAGTGGGGGATCGAGTCCATGATGGCCACGAGGACGTCGTTGGTGTGGCGCAGTTCTCCGAGGGCCAGGTTCAGTTGCCGGTAGGGGCGCTTGATGGCGGCAGCAAAGATGCCCCGGTAGATCAGCAGGAAGGCGAACAGCTTGTACAGGTGCCCCAGCAGGTTGAAGCTGTCGAAGACACTCTTGTAGACGGTGAAGGTGAGCTCGCTCACGATGCAGAGGATGAAGGCGCTCAGGTAGTACAGGTAGATGCGGTCCCGGGAGGCGGTGAGGCGCTTCACGTAGGCGAGCGTGGCCAGCACGAACAGGGCGATGACGACCAGCTCGGAGCCCTTTTTGAACGGCGTCAACCCCACCCCCGCCACGAAGGTGTCCGGCACCAGGTCGGGACGGAAGATGACCGCGGTGAAGGTGGCGGCGGTGACGGCCAGCGTCACCAGCATGAGTGGCACCCGACCCAGGAGACGGGAGCGGTTCTGCTCGGAGACGAAGGCGCTGGCGAGGAAGGCGGCGGCGGAGAACAGGCGCACCGCGATCCAGAACTGGGTCGATTTGTTGGGGGAGTTCGGGGTGACCAGGGGGGGCATGCCGGTGTAGGCCAGGGTGTGCATGAAGTCCATCAGCCCGATACCCAGGAAGGCGACGGCGAGGAAGAGGGAGTGCCGGTCACGGCTTTGGTTGTAGGAGAACCACCCAACCCCGAATATGGAGAGGGAGACCATGACGCTGAATATTTCCACGGTGTTGTGGAAGGTGAGGTAGGAGGGGACGTCCAGCACCACGTACAGCGCCGCCCCCGACAGCTCCAGGAGCAGGAACGGGACGCCGGCCGCTACGGCCAGCGCGAAAAGCACCAACTGCCAACTGGAACGCACCTTACCCTCAGGCATCTTCCGATCCCTCCGCGCGCTTCGCCTTATCGTGCCGCCGTTACTACTACATGCAGACTTTCAGGATCTGCTCCAGGTCGGTCTCCCCCTGCAGCACCTTCATCAGGCCGTCCATCTTCAGGGTCCACATCCCCTCGTCCATGGCGATGGAGCGGAGCTCGTCCATGCCCACGCCGCGCCTGATAGCGGTTTTGACCGTCTCGGTCCCGATCATGAGCTCGTGCAGGGCGATGCGCCCCCTGTAGCCGGTGCCGGCGCACTCCTCGCACCCCACCGCCTTCATGAAGTTGGCTTCCTTGAGCTCGGGGATGACCCCCTCGCGATCCCCGGCGACCTGGCGCAGGGAGGCCACGATGTCGTCGTACAGCTCGCGCTGGTTATGCGCCGGCTTCTTGCAGTTCTGGCAGAGCCGCTTGGCCAGGCGCTGCGCCACGATGCCCAAAAGCGCGTCCGAGAAATTGAAGGGGTCCATCCCCATCTCGATCAGGCGCACCGCCGCCTCGGGAGCCGAGTTGGTGTGCAGGGTGGAAAAGACCAGGTGGCCGGTGAGCGAGGCCTCGATGGCGATCTTCGAGGTCTCGGCGTCGCGCATCTCGCCGATCATGATCACGTCGGGGTCGGCGCGCAGGAACGAGCGCAGCGCCTCGGCGAAGGTGAAGCCGATCTTTGCGTTCACCTGCACCTGGCACAGTCCCGCCTGGGTGATCTCCACCGGGTCCTCCGCGGTCCAGATCTTGCGCTCCTGGGTGTTGATGTGTCCCAGCGCCGAGTGGAGCGTCGTGGTCTTGCCTGATCCGGTCGGGCCGACGCAGAGGATGATGCCGTGCGGCTTCTCCAGGATGTCCACGAAGCGCACCAGGTTGTGCGGCAGCAGCCCCAACCCGGCCAGCGGAAGCGGCTTCGAGGCCGCCAAAAGCCTCAGGACCGCCGCTTCCCGCCCCCCGACCATCGGGGTGACCTCGACCCGGTACTCCAGCATCTGCTGCCGGTAGCGGAGCAGGATCTTGCCGCTTTGCGGGCGGCGCCGTTCCGCTATGTTCAGGTCGGCCATGATCTTGATGCGCACCGTGATGGCCCCCTTGTAAGAGGCGGCGACCTTGTGGGCATGGATGCACTCGCCGTCGATACGGTAACGGATGTTGAGCGGTTCGTTGCCGTTGCCGGGCTCGAAGTGGATGTCCGATGCGCCGCGCCGGTAGGCGTCAATCAGGATCCGGTTCACCAGGGAGATGATCTTCGAGTCTGGCTCGAAGAGCAGGCGGGTGTCGTCCGCCTCCTCCTCTATGGTCACCGTCTCCGCCTCGCCCCTCATCGAGTTCAAGAGGGTGTCCACCGTCTCGATCCGGTTGCGGTAGTACTTGTCGATGGCGGCCATGATCTGGCGCGAAGAGGCGACCACCAGCTCCGGGACGAAGTTGGTGGAGAACCGCAGGTTGTCCCCGATGGTCAGGTCGGTGGGGGCGCAGGTGGCGACCACCAGTTTCCTCCCCTCCAGCGAGATGGGGAAGACCTTGAGCCGGGTCGCCAGCCCCTCGGAGATCGCCCCGAGGGCCGCTTCGCCGGGAACCACCGCTTCCAGGTCCACGAAGCGGAGCCGGAACTTGGTGGCCAGCGCCGACAGGAGCTGTTCCTCGGTGATGAGCCCCTTCATGATCAGCAGCTCGCCCACCTGCAGCTTCTTCCCCTTCTGGCTCTTGAAGGCGGCCTCGACTTGTTCCCTGGTCACCAGCCCCGATTCGACCAGGATGTCGCCGACCCGCGTGTGGTGTATTTCGTGCCTTTGTGTCTGCTCGTGCATCTCTCCCTCGTCAACTGCGTCGGCCAGGAGAATGGCCGCGTCCTGTTCCCCGCGGTGCGCCTGCTCTTCCTGCAGCTTGAGCGCCGCCTCGAGCTTGTCCGTCGATACGAATCCCTGGTCCTGCAGGATCTGCCCCGTGAAGCGGGCGTCCTGGCGGTAGCGCACCCCTGAGTCGGTAAAAAAGATGGTCTGGCTGCTGTCTCCCGGCAGCAGCCCCAGGAACCCCTTCAGGAACTTCCCGTTGCCCGGCACGTTCACCCTGAAGGTCTCGCCGGCGATGGTCTGCACCTCCTCCAGGGCCTCGCTGCCGCCGCGACCGATGCCGGCCGGCGGGCTCAAAAAGCGGATGTAGCAGATCTCGTCCAGCGAGAAGACCAGCGCCTCCCTGCTCCCCTCGGTCAACACCTCGAGGTCGGTATCCTGATACTTGAAGGAACGGGTCAGGACCCCCTTGATCTCGTCCCCGGTCTTCAGCTTGATGGTCAGTTCGTTCATCGTCCCCCCTCGGCGGGCGTCAGCTCCCGCCGTTTACCAGATGGTGCGCGGTTTCCCCCGGCACGGCCTGCGCGGCTGCGCCGTGCGCCTGCAGGTGATCCTCGTCGGTGAAGAACCGGGCGACGCGCTCCGCGTTCACCGGCCGCGACACCAGGAACCCCTGGATCTCGTGGCATCCCTGGTCCTTCAGGGTCTCCAGCTGCTCCACCGATTCCACCCCCTCCGCGACGATCTGCATCTTAAGGCTCTTCGCCATGGCGATGATCGCGGTCACGATGGCCTGGTCCTCGGAACTCTTGGTCATGTTCAGGATGAAGGTGCGGTCGATCTTCAGGGTGTTGATGGGGAAACGGTGCAGGTACGACAGTGAGGAATAGCCGGTGCCGAAATCGTCCACGGAGATGGTGACCCCCATCTCGCGCAGCTCGCTCAGGACGCGGCAGGTGTACTCGTCGTTCTGCATCAGGGCGCTCTCGGTGATCTCTATCTCCAAAAGGGAAGGGTCCAGCCCGGTCTCCCCCAGCACGGCGCAGACCGACTGCTTCACGTCCTGGCGCTGGAAGTGGAACGGGGAAAGGTTCACCGCCACCCGGACCGGCGCGAGGTCCGCCTCCTGCCACGCCTTGGCCTGCAGGCAGGCGGTGCGCATGACCCACTCGGTCAGCTCCGCGATCATTCCCCCCTCTTCGGCCAGGCGGATGAACCTGTCCGGGGCGAGCATGCCAAGGCGCGGGTGCATCCAGCGCACCAGCGCCTCCACGCTGGTCACCTTGCCGGTCAACAGATCGACCTTGGGCTGGTAGTGCAGCACGAACTGCTCCAGTTCCACCGCCTGGCGCAGGTCGGCCAGGAAGGTCACCCGCTCGCTGGCGTGCTCGTTCATCTTCTTGTCGAAGAGGGCGAAGACGTTCTTGCCGCACCCCTTGGCGTGGTACATGGCGATGTCGGCGTTCATGAGCAGCTCGTCCACCGTCCTGCCGTCGTGGGGGTAGAGGGTTACCCCGACGCTCGCGGTCACGCGGATCTCGCTGGCGCCCAGCCGGAACGGGGTCGCGAACAGGGCGACCAGCTTCTGCGCCACGACGGTCGCATTCTCCTCGTTGGCCACGTTCTGGCAGAAGATGGTGAACTCGTCCCCACCAAGGCGCGCCACGGTGTCGCAGCTGCGCACCACGGTCGCCAGCCGCCCGGCCACCTCGATCAGCAGCAGGTCGCCGGTGCGGTGCCCCAGGGTGTCGTTGATGTCCTTGAAGTGGTCCAGGTCGATGAAGATCACCGCCACCGTCTCCCGGGCCCGCTCGGCGTGGAACAACGCCTGGGCCAGGCGGTCGTAGAACAGGGTCCGGTTGGGGAGCCGGGTCAGCGGGTCGTAGTGCGCGAGTTGCTGCAGGTGGGCCTGGCGCTGCCTGAGGATCTGGTCGCGCTCCTCGATTTCGTGGAGCATGTGGTTGAAGCCGTCATACAAGAGGCCGATCTCGTCGTCGCACGGCTTGGTCACACGCAGGGCGAAGTTCTTGCCCGCTGATATCTCCTTCATGGCGGCCAGCAGCCCCAAAAGCGGCGCCGAGATCATCAGCTGCAACCGCGCGGAGAACAGGCAGAAGACGAGGAAGGTGACCCCCATGAACCCCAGCGCCACCAGGATGTTGTAGCGCAGGGAGTTCAGGAACCCCCTGGCATTGGCGTGGATCACCACCGTGCCGACCTGTTCGTCGTCCATGCGGATCGGCCGCACCACGCTGGCGTAACCGGACAGAAACGAGCTGGTGTACTCCTCGCGGGTCACCTGCTGCACCGCCTGGTTCACCTGGTCCGGCGAGGCCCAATCGGGAAGGAGCTCCAGGGGGAGCGCAGGATGCGCCTGTGCCGCGGACTGGTAGCGCGCAAAAAGGCGTCCGTCCTTGTTGACGATGTAAACCGCGAGCACGTTGTCCTTCTGGGTGAGGGGCCTAATGGTCTCCTCTGCCGTCTTCAGGTCGTTGAAGACCAGGGCCGCGGCACTGTTTCTGCCGATCATGTCCGCCAGCGACACCAGGTATTCCTGCTGGTCCCGGTACAGGACCTTCGCCTCGCGCGCCACGAAGAAGAGGGACGAGACGAAAAGGGTCGCAGTGCAGCAGCTCATGATGATCAGCATGAGCTTGCGCTGCAGGGGCAGGTTCCTGATGAACTTTTCGCCTGGTCGCCTCACGTCAGTCCCCTTCCCGTACGATTCTGGCCAGTTTCAAGAGTTGCGAGCTGATCTTGGAGCGGGACTGCTGTGCCGCCTTGACGTTGATCTCGAAGCGGACGCGCCCCTCGACCTCCACCAGCCCGATCGCCCCCCCGAGTCTCGCGAAGTCCGGGAGATCGCCCACCGTCAGCAGCGATCTCCTGCGCGCCTGGTCCACGATGCCGGCCAGGTAACGCTTCTCCACCCCGCTTACCACCAGCAGGTGGCACTCCCCCAGCTCCTCGCCGGGCTGCACCCGTTTCACCTGCACGGGATGCCCCAGCACCGTCCTGCCGCGGTACTGCTCCAGCGCGGCCGTGAAGGGGCCGCGCCCGACGCTGCAGACCACCAGCGGGGCGCCGCTTCCCGAGAAGGCGTCGGCGGGCCACTCGATGTACTTGGCCATGTTGAACACCATGGCCCCCTTCACCTGGTATTCCTGGGGCGCTTCCGCCCGCGGGGAGTCCGGCCTCCCGAGAAGAAGACAGAGGATCACCGGGAGCAAAAGCCCCAGGGAACACCTCGTTATGCGCGGCATCGCTGGCATCGGTCCCTCTCCCTTAGAACCGGTAACTGAACAGGAGCCGGTAGGTCCTGCCATCCTGGGGGATCAGGTTCTGCATGTGGTCGGTGGTGGCCGGGTCCTCCAGACGCCGGTCCAGGAGGTTGTACACCGAGAAGGAAGTCTCCAGCCCCGGCAGCAGCGCCGTCGAAGAGAGGGTGGCGTTGGTGACCAGGTACCCCGGGGAGGCGACCTGGGCGCCGTTGTGGCTGAACTCGCGCCGGCTCACTCCCTGCAGCTCGATGCCCGCGAAGAGCTTCTTCCGGTACAGCGGGGCGGTCAGGTTGAGTTTCACCAGGTGGCGCGGCGAGTAGTCGAGGCTCTGGTCGGTCGCCTGGTCCCTGGCGGAGACGAAGCCGTAGCTGCTCCTGGCCGCGAAGCCGCTGCTCCACTGCCCCTCGATCTCGAACTCGCCCCCAAGGGCCCTGACCCGTTCGACGTTGGCGAAGGCCACCTGGGTCGGCGAGACATCCTGGTAGCTGATTAGGTTGTCGATCTTGTTGTAGAACAGGCTGGCGCTGGTGCGCACCACGTCGCCGTAGTACTGCTCGTAGATCGCCTCGTAGCTGCGCATGGTCTCCGCCCTGAGCGCGGAACTGGTGGCGTAGCCGTTGAAGACGTCGTTGTAGTAGAGCTCGTAGGCGTTGGGGGCGCGAAAGGCCTGGCCGTAGACCAGCTTGAAGACCGTCCCTTCGACAGGTGTGTAGATGAGTGCCAGGCGCGGGCTGGTGGCCCCGCCGAAGGTCTCGTAGTGGTCGTAGCGCACCCCGGCGTTCAGGATCAGCGACTCCAGGATGCGCAGCTCGGCCTGGCCGAACAGGGCGTAGAAGACGTTCTCGTGGCTATTGTCGAGCCGACGCCCCCCCGGCACGAGGTCGTAGTTGGGGAGCTCCACCTCGTAGTTGTCGCGGAACCTGACACCGCCGGTCAGTTGCAGCCGCGGCAGCAACTGCCGGCTCGCCTGCGCCTCCGCGCCCCACCAGCGCGCCAGGTGCTGGTCGCGGTTCATGTAGCTGGCCGGGTAGAAGACAGGATCGTCGGCGGTGCGGTCGTAGGCGAAGTTCCCGGTGAAGCGGTACTCGTCGTAGAAGAGCCTGGCGGTGATGCTGGTCCCGTCGATCGCCTTGTCGTACTTGAGATCGAGATAGCTCCTGCGGTCGTTGGAGTTGGTGCGCGGGTCGTTGAAGATGGTGCCGAAGGAGGCGGTCGGGATCCTCTTGTCGCGCGAGATGAAGGCGCCGGCGAGGGTGAAGTCCCGGAGGTGGCCCGAAGCGAACAGGGAATAGCTGCGGTCCCGGTCCATGTTGGCGGCGATGCCGTTGTTGGTGGCAGGATCGTTGAACTCCGGGAAGAAGAGGCGGTCGTTGCCCCGGCTGGATAATCCGGAGCCGGAGATCAGGAACTCGCCGCCGTTGAAGAGCTTGCCGTAGCTTATGCGGCCGGAGCCGGTCTGCTGGCTCCCCCAGCTCCCTCCCACTTCGACCCCTTCGATCTGCCTGGCGCTCTTGCTGATCACGTTGATCACGCCGAAGAAGGCCCCCGCGCCGTAGAGCGACGAACTCGGCCCCCTGATGATCTCGATGCGGTCGATGAGCGCCATGTCCAGGATGAACTCGGTGCCGATGGCGGCGGATTCGTAGATGGCGTCGTTGATCTGGTGTCCGTCCACCAGAAGGAGCACGCGGGTGTTGTAATCGCCGGGGCGGTTGAAACCGCGGGTGCCGATGTAGCTGTAGTTTCTGTCGTAGGTGGTGAAGAAGCCGCGGGTCGCCTTGAGCACGTCCGCCAGGGTGCGCCAGCCGTAGCGCTTGATCTCGTCCGAGGTCACCACGGTTACCGAGGCGGGCGCTTCGGTCACCACCTGCTCGAACTTGGAGACGCCGTAGACCGTTTCCACCTTCAGGTTGGTGAGTTGCTCCAGGTCCATCGCCCCCAGGTCGGGCGCGGAGGGCGACTCCGCAACGTCCTGGGCGAGCACCGCCGTGCCGCAGAGCAGGGAGAACAGCAGTGAGCCGGCAAGTGCCAGCCGCAGGCCGGGACGGTATTTTTTCATCGTCTTCCTCCAGCATACCTGCTTCTACTGCACCTGTGCCGCCGGACGGAACAACGAGCCTGTGGAAGAAGGCGCTGCGGTAACTCAATAAATCGCTGGTAAAACAGTGACGAGTACCGGATCATTTAATATTTTATTATTATTGTCAATAACTAATATGACTACGAACCAGGTATTTACACAATGTACAGCCAAAGACAAAGCAATAATAATTAATCAGCTGCAACTATATCTTGCTAACCCTGCGTTATGACTTGCACGGCTCTCGTGAGGAAGCCTATCACACTGTAGAAGCAATGCAATTGAGCCAAACGACCTGACACATGCATCGTTTCGCGATCGCAGCCACATTCATCTCATCGGATGCTGCGCCGTCAAAGTTAGGGTTGGATTGTCATATTGTGTTGGAAGGGGGCAAAAAAACCGAGAAGGGAGAACCCGCGCATCGATACGTGACACGACGCCATCACATCCCCTGCTTGTCAAAGGTCTTCCGGGAATACCGGGGCGCGGAAAAGTGACTTACGAAGTGGTGAACGTGAACGAGGGCGCCCCCCTTTGCGAAGGGGGGACGGGGGGGATTTGTTCCTTGCTGCGCGCTTCCCCAGGTTCACCAGTCCTGTTCTTTGTACAAAGAAAGGGGCTATGCCTACGCATAGCCCCTTCTTTATTGCCGCGGCGCCCCCCCAACAGCCCGCCGCCGCGGCTCGTCACCTGGTCCGATCAGTAATCGCTCCCCATGAGGTAGCTGCGGACGGCCGCCGGGTTGGCAAGCACCTGGCTCGGCCGCATCATCTCGTTGTCCTCGTGGTCGATGATGTGGCAATGCCAGACGTAGCCGTTGCCGCCGTTGGGGTCGAAGCCAAAGGACGCTGCGGCGGGCGCGGTCGATGCCGCCAGGTCGGTGGGTGCCCAGCGCACCGCGATCCGTGTCACCTGACCAGGCATGGCCAGTATGGTGTCCTTCCATCCCGCTTCCTGCGGCAGTGCTGCTGTGGCCGGCCCCTGGAGATACAACGGCTTGCCGTTCTTGCCCATTAGCGCGATGTCCGGGTTGCCACCCACCGCCCTCGCGTTGGCCGGGTTGCCGTCGTAGCTCTGCGGCGGACCGAAGCCAGGGATGTAGACTCCCGCCGGATAGGGGAGACCGGTCATCGGATCGTACCCACCGCCCGGGAACGCTGCGGCGTACGCCGCGCCGTAAGCGTTGGTGTCGAAGCCCTGCCGGTTGATGAGCTGGAACTGCGCCAGGTGCAGGTGAATCGGATGCGCATCGGCGGTGAGGTTCACGATCTCCCATACCTCGGTCTCACCCTCTTTGGGCATCTCGGAGATGAAGTTCCCCGTTGCGTCGGCGCTGAAGCCCGGGATCGGCTGGAACTGGTACATCCCGTCCATGACGCCGGTGATCCGCTTGCCGTTCCACTTGGTGTTGTTGACCAGGATCTCCAGCGGCCCTCCCGGGTAGGCAGTCAGCGCCCCGGTCACCGGGTCAACCGCGGTCTGCGGCATCCCCATCACCTCGTTCAGGGTAAGCTGGCGGGTCTTCTGTACCGTCACGCCAGCAGCGAGGGTCCCTGCCGCAGGGTTCGCCAGTCTTACCAGTGCCGGCCCCTGCCCCGCACCGCCGCGCAGCGTGGCTCCGGCTGCAGCCGGGTTGAAGGAGGTATCCGCAGCCGACGCCGCGCCGACCTTGAACAGCATGATCCGCCCCGTGGTGTTGCCGTTCGGAGTGCCACCGGCCGGGTAGGGAGTCTTCGCCGTGTTGCGCAGCAGCCAGTTACCCGAATACGGCAGGCCGTTGGGGCCTTTCTTCCCTGCCTGGTAGCCGGCGAAGTCGACGATGACCTGGTAGCGCTCACCCGGCATCATGACCAGCTTCCCACCCAGCGCCGGATCGAGTTTGGCGGGGCGGTCCAGGTAGCCGCCGTCGGTGCCGATGACGTAGAGCGGGGGACCGAGGTTCTTCGATACCGGGTCGACCAGCGCCATTTCATAGGTCCGGGCGTTGGATCCGTTCAGGAACAGGAAAGTGTAACGCTTGGCCTCCACGTTCTTGTAGGGCCACGACTTGCCGTTGACCACGATGACGTCGCCGACGAATTCCGGGTTCCAGTACGGGTGGTCCGGGTTGAGCGCCCAGAGTATGCCACCGGCGCTGGCGGCAGTGAAGAAGAGCTGCCCGTTGCTGTCGAACATGCGGTCCTGGAGCACCAGCGGCACCAGTTCCGGCAGGTTGGCCGGGTCGCGGGCGGGATCGCTCACGACGTAGGCGCCGGCAAGCCCGGCATAGACGTTGAGGCGGGTGGCGCCCAAGGTATGGTCGTGGAACCAGATCGGCGCTCCTTCCTGGGTGTTCGGGTAGCGATAGATGGCGTAGTTCGACGCCGTCGCCCCGTCTTTGCTGTAGAAGGACGCCCCCTTCATGGTCCCGTCGCTGGTGAACCAGGAGTCGGGACCGCCGTCCAGCTGCGGCGGCACCTCGCCCCCGTGCAGGTGGACCGCCGCCGGGATCGGCGCATCGAAGGTTTCCCCGTAGTTCGAGGCGCACTCGCTTCCCGGCGCCGGGGGCATCGCCATGTGGGCGCACATGCTCATCCCACCGTTGAGCGGGTCAGCCCAGTGCAGGGTTTGGTCGGTGCTGTAGCGATAGGCCAGTACGTTAGTGGTTTTCACCGTAGGCAGTTCGTTGACGAACTTCATCTCGGTGGGGACTCCGCGCGTCGAGACGACTACAGGACCAATAAAAGATTCCCGCCCCGGGATTTTCCCGTCCACCGTCTGCGCCGCGACCTGGCCCGGCTGGAGATAGCCCCAGACCCAGGTCCCAGTGTATCCGGGGACTGCGTTGGCAGGGAGGACCATGCTCTTGAACTCCTTCATGCGGAGTTCGATGGTATTGGCTCCCGCCGGCACGATGTCGAGGTTCGGCAGCGGATCCACGAACTGTGGTATAGCCGATGCGGCCAATGGAACCTGTGGTGTCACACCTCCCCAGGCACTGACAAGGTGTGAAGTGATTATTGCAACAGCACCTACCGTAACTGCTAAAAGTCGCCGTTTCATACAGTCCTCCCTTTTACCCGAATTTCATAAGCATGACTTTACTTGAGCAACAAGCGTGCCTTAGACAGAAATGAGGGTTTTTATGGCGTTGAAGACTAGAGCCGGCGGAAGCTGTCTGTACTTGATACAGAGTGATGAAAAATATTTATCTACTAGTCGCTTTTTTCGCACCTCTTTGTGTCAGCCCAACCTAGCGGGCACGCAACAACTGCCAGTCTGACTAGGCACAAAAAAAGAGGACAGGCTTTCACCTGTCCCCCTCACTCAGTCCGTTGATGGATGTGCCGTCGTGACTCGCGGCGGCGCGGCAGCTACTCCGGAACGTACTCCGCCGCGCCGATTTCGGTAAGGTAGAGCCTTACCGTGATCGAACAGGCACCGGCGATACCGTCGACATTGGCGATCGCTTTTTCGAGGATGGCGGCGGCCAGCTTGTTTTCAACCGAGGTGCGGGGTCCCAGGCTCCTGGCCAGCACGATGATGCGGATGTCCGCGCCGATGTCCCGGCTGCTTGCCTGGGAGAACTGCAGCGAGATCTGCTCCGGTTTGAGGATCGCCATCTTCCCGCCGCGGATCTCCAGCAATTCCGAAATGATGGAAGGGAGCTCTCTGGCCAGGCCGTCAAGCACCTCGTCATTCACATTTGCTTTATGGACTATCGCGACATTCATGATTACCTCCTCCTTATGCAGTGTGTGCGGTGAACAATCTCGCCAGTATAGAAGAAAATTCATCAGACATCAATAAGAAGGAGGGGACTGGCTCCGCTAGGTGCCTGTCCCCATAGCAGAAGGGACTGGCTCCGCTAGGTGCCTGTCCCTCTAGCGGAACACTCTCTTCAGCTCAGAAACAATCATTGCACTCAGTCACCACACCCAACCCCAAGGGGGACAGGCACCTTCGGAGCCAGTCCCCTCACAATAAAAAAAGGGACCCGACATAGTCATGGTCCCTTTGACTGCAGGTAGCGTGTGTAGTTAGGGCAGGGTGAAGAAGAAGATAGCTCCCTCGCCCTTTTCAGATTCGGCCCAGATCTTTCCCTGGTGTCGCTCGATGACACGTCGTACTGTAGCGAGTCCTATGCCGTTTCCCTCGAACTCTCTGCCGTGGAGCCTTTGGAAAGCCTCGAAAAGTTTTTCCTTGTAGCTGCTGTCGAACCCCACCCCGTTGTCCTTCACGAATATGATCAGCCTGTCGTCCACAATGAGCCGGCCGACTTCTATCTTCGCTGCCGCCGTGGTCGAGGTGTACTTCCAGGCATTCTCCAGGAGATTCCACATCAACTGGCTCAGCAGGGCCTGGCCCCCCTGGACGAAAAGCCCCTCGGCGATGACCACATCCACCTTCCGGTTCGGCTCCCCTTCCAGGAGTCGGTCGATGGCCGCGTGGGCCAGGTGGGAAACGTTGACCATCTTGCTGTTTATCTTGATGCGGCTCACCTTGGCGAGATCGAGCAGGTCGTCGATAAGCCGGCCCATGTCCCTGGTGGCCTCGCGGGAACGCTCCAGGAGGCGTCGCGCCTCCGCCGGCAGATGCGACTCGAAATCGTGCGCCAGGATGCTCAGGTACCCGTTGATGTGGCGTAACGGCGCCCGCAGGTCGTGTGAGACCGCGTAGCTGAAGGATTCCAGCTCCTTCACGGCGAGCTCCAGGCTGTGCGCGCGTTGGTCCGCCTTTTGCCAGGCCGCCTGGAGTTCCTGGTTCTGCAGCTCGAGTTCCGTCTGGTGCAGTTCCAGTTCCAGCATCAGGCGCTGTTTGTCGAAATCCGGCGCAGGTGCGGACGCCGGCGACGACAGGCTCAGGCTCACCGTCGCACTTCCCTCAACTCTTTTACTTTTACCCGGAATTGGCGCACTCATGTGACCACCCAACAAATAGGTAAATTTTAAAATGTGCGAGCACATTAATGGATTAATAGATTAACTGCAACCAAAATTTAACCCTTATCGATTTTCTTGAGAGGGCGTCGGAATGGCTATGACAGAAACGGCTGCCCTGCTAGTTCGTCGTGGCGCGCAGATGCTGCAGAAACTGCTTCAGACGCTCCGCGTTTGACAGGGACTCCTCCGAGCGCTCGCGGTATTTTTCCGCCATGGTGACGCGGCCCCGGCTCGACTCGTCATCCGCCAGCCGTTTCTGCAGCTGACCCCGCTCTTCGAGGAGCCTCAGCGCCTGCCACAGGGCCTGCTCGATCCCCTGGTCCTGGAGTGCCGCGAGACTGTCGGAGCCGAAACGGTGCCCCACGGTGCAACCGTACATCTCCCCTTTTCCCGCTTTGTCCCACAGCGGGCCTCCGCACTCGGGGCAGGCGAGGGTCGTTTCCCGCCAGTCGGGGGCGCCGTATCGGTAGGCGACGGCGCCCTGCTCCACGAAGGCCACCTCGCGCAATAGTTCCTCGGGCACCGGCGGCTCCGTGCCGTGCGGGGAGACCGCAAGCCTCGCCAGAAGTTCCGGCATCGCGTCCAGCGATACCACGTGGTCGGCGCAGCCGCGTCGCACGGCGTTCTGCGGCATGTCCGGGTACATCGCTTCCGACGGGTCCTGCACCACCGTCGTGCCGCCACAGCTCTGGATAGCCCGCAGCCCGTCCACCCCGTCGTCCAATAGGCCCGACAGGAGCACCCCTACCGTCCTGATGCGGTAATGCACCGCGGCGGAGCGGAACAGCGGATCGATGGCGGGACGGTTCCAGTTTTCGCGCGGACCGTACAGGAGCCGGATCGTGCTGTCGGCCAGCACCAGGTGCCGGTCCGGAGGCGCCAGGTAGATGCAGCCTGCCTGGAGCCTGGTACCGTCGCCGGGAAACACGGCAGTAAACGGGCCGTTGCGGCTCAAGCGCGCGGCAAACGCAGTGGGTTCCGCCCCGGTGATGTGCACCACCAGGCAGATCGCCGCCGGCAATGCTGGATCCAGTCCCGACGCCAGGCGGCTGAATGCTTCCATGCCGCCTGCCGAGGCTCCCACGACTATCACTGCTTGCGGATCATACATTAGCCCCTCCTAACAAAAACCCCGCTAAGAGTAACAGATATCGGCCTGAGAGCAATCGGGTCATACTGTGCTTCCGCCCTCTGGCCGCAAAGTACGATCCAACCGATACTGATCCTATGAAAAACGGATTTGTGATATGGCCTGAAAAGTGTTATTGATACGCTCATGAAAAAATCTGTAAACAAACAAAAAACGGATGGCACGGCAAGCCACGACGCATCGCTCCCCGCCCCTCCCGGCCCGGTTCCCGTCGCCTGTATCGGCGCCTCCGCCGGTGGGCTGGAAGCTCTGGAACTTTTCCTCCAGCACGTGCCGCAAAAAAGCGGCGTGGCCTACGTGGTGATCCAGCACCTGGACCCGACTCACAAGGGGATCATGCCGGAACTGCTGCAGCGGGCGACCACCATGACGGTCACCCAGGCCACGGACCACATGCCCGTGGCACCGGACCAGGTTTACGTGATACCGCCCAACAAGGACATGTCCATCCTGCACGGCGTCCTGCACCTGTTCGAGCCCGCGGCGTCCCGGGGGCTGCGCCTTCCCATCGATTTCTTCCTGCGCTCGCTTGCCGACGACTGCCAGGAACGCGCCATCGGCGTCATCCTCTCCGGCATGGGGTCCGACGGCACCATGGGGCTGCGCGCCATCAAGGAGAAGGGGGGGGCTCGTCCTGGTCCAGGAACCTTCGACCGCGCGTTTCGACAGCATGCCGCAGAGCGCGATCTCCGCCGGACTTGCCGACATCGTGGCGCCGCCCCACCACCTTCCCGGCAAGATAGCCGCGTACCTGCTGCACTCGCTGCAGCTCCCCCGGCGCGAGCAGCAGTTGGATCACAAGGAGGAAAGCGCCCTGGACAAGGTGCTCATCCTGCTCCGTTCCCGGACCGGGCACGACTTCTCCATGTACAAGAAGAGCACCCTGTACCGCCGCATCGAGCGGCGCATGGGGATCCACCAGGTCGACAAGATCGCCAACTACGCGCGCTACCTGCAGGAGAGCCCCCAGGAAGTGCAGTTACTCTTCAACGAACTCCTGATCGGCGTCACCAACTTCTTCAGGGATCAAGCCTCCTGGACGCAGCTGCGCGACGAGGTGATCCCGCTGCTCCTGAAACGGTTCCCTAACGGCGGGGCACTGCGCGCCTGGTCCGTGGGATGCTCGACCGGAGAAGAAGCCTACTCGCTGGCCATCATCTTCAAGGAAGCACTGGAGCGCCTGAAGCCTGACGCTAACTACTCCCTGCAGATCTTCGCCACCGACCTCGACGTCAATGCCATAGACAAGGCCCGCCTGGGGCGTTTCCAGCCCAACATCAGCGCCGACGTCAGTGCCGACCGGTTGCGCCGCTTCTTCATCGAGGTCGACAACGGCTACCAGGTCACGAAGGACATCAGGGACATGATCACCTTCGCCACCCAGAACGTGATCATGGATCCCCCCTTCACCAAGCTCGACATCCTGGTCTGCCGCAACCTGCTCATCTACCTGGTCCCCGAGCTGCAGAAGAAGCTGTTCCCCCTGTTCCACTACAGCATCAACCCCGGCGGAGTGCTCTTTTTGGGAAGCGCCGAGACGATCGGCAACTTTAGCGACATCTTCACGCCGGTGCAGGGCAAGTCCAGGCTGTACTGGCGTGGAGAAGCCCTCCTGGGCACCGAACCGGTCGCCTTCCCTTCGTCCTTCGTCGCACCGTTGCCCTCCCCCAACAAGGAAACCGAAATGCAAAAATCGCCGGTCAACCTGCAGTCCCTCGTGGACCAACTGATCCTGCAACAGTACGCTCCCCCGGCGGTATTGGTCACCGACCAGGGTGACATCGTCTACATCAACGGACGCACCGGCAAGTACCTTGAACCGGCCATGGGACGCGCCAACTGGAACGTGTTTGCCATGGCCCGGGACGGGCTCCGCTTCGAGCTGACCAGCGCCTTCCAGAAGGCGTTGCGGCAGCAAGCCCCGGTGATGGTCAAGGGGGCCAAGGTCGGCACCAACGGCAGCACGCAGCTGGTCGACCTGATCGTGCAAAGGATCGAGAACCCGGATGCCCTCAGGGGGATGGCCATGATCATCTTCAAGGACGTCCCCCCGGTGCCGGAACTGAAGAAGCCGCGCGGCGTCAAGTCCGGTTCCGCGTCGGACGCCCGCATCACGGAACTCGAGCAGGAACTGCAGCAGCGGCGCGACGAGATCAGTTCCTTCCGGGAGGAGATGCAGAGTTCCCAGGAAGAGTTGAAGTCGATGAACGAGGAGCTGCAGTCTACCAACGAGGAGCTGCAATCGACCAACGAGGAGCTCACGACCTCCAAGGAAGAGATGCAGTCCATGAACGAGGAACTGCAGGCGGTGAACGCCGAGCAGCAGGCCAAGGTGGACGAGCTGTCCCGGATGAGCTCGGACATGAAGAACCTTCTGGACAGCACCGAGGTGATCACAGTCTTTCTCGACACCGATCTCCATGTGCGTCTCTATACCAAGGGCGCACAGCAGCTGTTCAAGCTGATCCCCAGCGACGTGGGGCGGCCGCTGTCCGACATCGTGAGCCAGCTCGACTACCCCGACCTGCTCAAGGACGCCAAGAAGGTGCTCGAGACACTGACCCCGTACGAACACAAGGCGCCGGCCGGCGAGGGAAGCTGGTTCAGCGTGCGCATCAAGCCCTACCGCAACCTCGATAACATCACCAACGGCGTGGTGATCACCTTCTCCGACATCACCGTGGAGAAGTGCCTGGAGCAGCAGCTCGAGGAAAACCACCGCCAGGTGTGCACTCTGATGAACGGCATGCCGCACGGCTTCGCCCTGCTGGAGGCCGACGCCAAAGCCCCAGGCTCGGTCGAGCGGTACCGTTTCCATCCGGCCAACCCGGGCTTCGAGAAGCTCCTGGGGGTGCAGGGAGCAGCGCTCTCCGGCAAGCGCCTGGAGGATGTGCTGCCGCTGCTGGCGCCGGTTGTCGGGGAGGCCTTGGTAAGCGGCTGCCGCAGCGTCATAGAGAGCGGCCGGATCCAGGTGCAGGAGGTCAAAACCGATGAGCCCCAGCTCGACCTGCACCTCAACATCTATCCGGTGTCGCCAACAAAGATCGCCTGCATGGCGGTCAACCTCGCGCCGATTCGCACCAGCCGGGACTGAAATCCCCTAAAAAACCGAGAAGGGCCGGGCGACGTCGCCTGGCCCTTCTTCCAGCCGCTTGGACCTGGTCCGTACCCCACCTTTTCCAGCCAGGACGGCACGCTCACCGCTAGGGTGTTTAACCCAACCAAGGTGGGTAATTTCCCCCAAAAAAGGGTGTCTTCCCCCCCGACTTCGCATCCAAAATTACAACCTTCTAAAGCTACCCTTCCCTCACTCAACCGCAATCCCGCGTTAGGCACGGTTATAGGAAAATCACTATTCCTTATCTCCCCCCGTAAGCGTCCCGCTGGTATGGGTCATGCTATTTCCTCCGTCGCGCATCCCTTGGCAAGCAACGCACGTGTTTTCCTGCACCGTCCGCACGGATGGTCGCAGCCACTACCCAAAGGAGGAAGCAAGGATGAAAAAGACGATCGTAGCACTGTGCAGCATCGGCGGCACGGTGCTGGCTCTCGCCGGCACCGCTCTCGGCCTCACCCACCCGACACTGACCTGGACGGGATACGGCATGTGCAGCTCGTGCCACACGACGCAGGCGAAGGCCATGTACCAGTCGGTCCACTACCAGTGGAAGGGATCGGCCGCGGAGATGACCACCGGCCCGGCCACCCAGGGCAAGATCGACGCCACCGACGGCTCCAGCGCCCTCAACGCCTACTGCATCAACATCCAAGGGAACTGGGGTCCCTGCGGGGCCTGCCACGTCGGCACCGGGGCGAAGCCGGTGGCCACCAGCAACCCGTCCGCCGCGCAGCTTGCCGCCATCGACTGCCTCATCTGCCACAACGACACTGTGAACGCCCCCTATTCCCGCGTGCGTAACGCCGGCACCGGCCTCTTCGAGCCGGCGGCCGGGCTCAACATGAACCTCGTGGTCCAGAAAGCCGCCATCAAGCCGGTGCGCAAGAACTGCCTGGGTTGCCACGCCAAGGCGGGCGGCGGCGACGCGGTGAAGCGCGGCGACATCGCCCTTGCCAGCGGGACCACCGCTGACGTCCTCTACGACACCCACATGGCAACCGGCAACGGCGGCAACCTCGCCTGCCAGGCCTGCCATACCTTCAGCTCGCACCGGGTCGCCGGCCGCGGCACCGATCTCCGGCCGCAGGACAGCACCACCCAGATCGCCTGCGCCACCTCCACCTGCCACCCGACCAAGACCAGCACCACGGCAAGCCACGGCAACGAATACGTGAACCGGCACCAGGCCCGCGTCGCCTGCCAGTCCTGCCACCTCGCGAAATACGCCAAGAACGCCAGCGACTCCGCCGCCAGCGAAGCCACCGAAACCCACCGCACCTGGGTCTCCGCGGAGTGGAACGCCACGCTGAACCGCTACGAGCCGGTGCCGACCAAGGCCAACAACCTGATCCCGAAATACGCATTCTGGAACGGCAAGAGCTGGGGCAACAACGCGTTCAACAGCGCCGTCCTCGACACCGCGACCGGCGCCTACAAGGTATCCCGTCCGGTGGGCGCCATCACCGACGGTGTCGGCACCAAGCTCTACCCCTTCAAATACAAGACCGCGGCCCAGGCCTTGGCCAACGGCAAGATCGTCCCCATCTCCACCGCCAAGTTCTTCGCCACCGGCCTCTATGACGACGCCGTGCGCGACGGCCTCGTCTACCTCGGGCTTGCCAGCAGCACCCCCTACACCACCGTCACCACCGACGAGTACCAGCTGCTGAACCACCAGATCCCGGTCGCCTCCGGCAACACCCTGGCCTGCGCCGGCTGCCACCCCAACGCCACCGCCACCCAGCTGAAGCTCGTCAACACCATGGGGTACGGCATCAAGGGGACCGCGTCCGCCACCTGCACCCAGTGCCACAGCTTCAAGGACGTGCATTCCCTGGACTACATCAGCATGCACGACAAGCACGTGAAGGATAAGCAGATCGACTGCTCCATGTGCCACGGCTTCACCCGTCCCGAGCGCAACCTTCGCATCGGCCTGCTTCCCGGCTAATCTTCACACCGTTTTTCCCTGCAATTGGGGCCCGGCAACGGGCCCATTTTTTTGTTCATCAGAGAATTCCGGAGGAGATCTCTCAGACCGCCCTCCTCCTCCCGCAAGCGAAAAGGGGACTGGCTCCGCAGGTGCCAGTCCCCTTTGCTTTAGTTCCTTGAAAAGACGCACTGGAGATTTTGGTCCTCTTGCCACTTGAAAACGGAGGTTGCCTGCTTAAACTTTCGATGTGTTTTTTCTAACATCCAGAGGCGCAGCAACCGGCAACCCAGTCCGCCTGGGTAAAGGAGGTAGCGATGGTACGGCAACCGCACTGTAGGATCCTGAGAAGCTATCGATGCAAGAGTCCGAGCAGGTTCTACAACATCATGCTGAGGGTGTGGAAGTGCCTGACCGACAACCCGAGGATTCCCGGATCGGTTTGGGCGGCGCATCCGGAACTGCTGCAGTTATTTTTGGCCCTGGCGGCAAAGTACCACGAGGTCTACCAAAGGGCCTCCCTCTACTCCAGCAAGCTTGATATCACCGAGCGAGAAATACTCCAGTCACAGTTAATTCAATACATGGACGAGATCGCTTCGGTGTTGGAAGCGGCTGCCATTCGTAATCCGGAGGTACTTCTCGTTTCGGGGTTCGATCTCACCAAGGAACGGAGGAACCTCACCAGGTCGAGCGGGCAGGGACCGTCTGAAGATGCCAGCATCGAGGACGGTGCGCAGTCTCCTTCCTGATGACGTAGTCCCACCGCAGGAAGCTAGCCCGTCGGCGCTCACTCCATAGCGCTAACAATCCGGATGAACGAAAACTTTAGGGGGCACCGTTCAGGTGCCCCCTTTGTTTGTCTCCCACCGGCTCTTCCACCGATTAGCTGCGCACCATCCCCTCCCCTAGTCGTGCATGTTTCTAATTTGCATCACAGCGGCCCTGATTACCGGGCCAACGTTTCAAGCTGTCACATGCATGTTTCAAGATTGCACGCGCGCGTTTCAACTTCCTACGGGCACATTGCAAGTTAGTACGCGCACGTTGCGACTTCATACGGACGCGTTGCAAGTTTGCACGCGCACGTTTCTTTTTTGCACGGGCGCGTTGTAACTTAGCACGGGCACGTTGCAACTTCCTACGGACGCGTTACAAGTTAGCACGCGCGCGTTTCAACTTCCTACGGACGCGTTGCAAGTTAACACGCACACGTTTCTTTTTTGCACGGGCGCATGACAAATTACCACGTGCACGTTGCAAGTTGTCGATGACGGGTCAGAGATCAGCACGTGCTCGTTGCAGACTGGTACGGGCCCATTAAGTTTACCTCTCGTGACCGCGAACCCGGTGAAGGAGCAGTGGCAGAAGGCAAACACTGCGCAGACCTGGTGCACGAGTACATACAGAGGGAGCCATCCCAGTTTTTCACTTGACACATTCGCCCATCCGGATATATTGACCGCATGAAAAAGACCGTTCAGTATTTCAGAGCCTTGGCAGACGAAACCCGCCTCCGCATATTAGCACTGCTCCTCAACTCCGGAGAACTTTGCGTCTGCGATGTCACCGCCACGCTGCAACTTCCGCAGTCGACGGTATCCAGGCACCTTTCCTATCTGAAAAATGCGGGATGGGTGAATGACCGTAGGGAAGGGGTCTGGATCTTTTATACCGTCGCCACAGATGACGACATGAAGCGACAACTGGCCGAGGTGCTCAAAGAGCGATTGGCCGACATCGCGGTGGTAGGGGAAGACATGAAGCGCCTCGCTTCCTTTTCCGAAGGTGCTCACTGCGCCTGATTTTTTTTGTCGAGATATATCCGTCCATTCGGATGAAAAGAACAGTTCGAGGAGACCACACCTCCGCCACCCGCTACCTTCAATGTGTCAGGCCTGAACAACGAAGGCGCCGGTAACGGGTGTGGCTGCTCTTTGTCCTGATAGGAGCCTCCGATGCTGAAAAATTTAGCCGATTACTTGGTGTTCCAGGTCATCGGCCTCGATGCAAAAAGCCGGCTCGGCGAGGCTCTCGATTTCTTCATTTATGATACGGTCAAGATCTTCCTGCTTCTGACTACTATCGTTTATGCCGTCGCGGTGATCCGCTCCTACTTTTCACCGGAGCGTACCCGGCGCATCCTGTCCCATAACCGCGAGTATGTCGGCAACGTGCTCGCTGCACTCCTGGGGATAGTGACTCCTTTTTGTTCGTGCTCGGCCGTCCCCCTGTTCATCGGTTTCGTCGAGTCCGGCATCCCCCTCGGGGTCACCTTTTCCTTCCTGGTCTCCTCTCCCATGGTGAACGAGGTTGCCCTCATCATGCTCTGGGGGCTGTTCGGCTGGAAGATCGCCCTGACGTATGTCGGCTCCGGAGTGGTTGTCGCGATCCTCGCCGGAATGGTGATCGGCCGGCTCCGAATGGAAAGGCACGTCCAGGACTATGTGTGGGAGATCAAGGTCGGGGCCGCTGAGATGCAGGAACAGACCTTCCGGGAAAAACTCGATTACGCCGCCGACTACACGGTGGCGCTGCTCAAGAAGATCTGGCCTTACGTGGTTGTCGGCATCGGCCTGGGCGCTTTTATCCACGGCTACGCACCCGAGGATCTTTTGGTACGCTACGCGAGTAGAGACAACATCCTGGCGGTGCCACTGGCGGTCCTTGTCGGCGTCCCGCTCTACAGCAACGCAGCCGGCATCGTCCCGGTGGTTCAGGCCTTGATGGAGAAGGGACTCCCGATCGGCACGGTGCTCGCCTTCATGATGGCCGTGACGGCCCTCTCCTTCCCGGAGGCTGTCATTCTGAAAAACGTCCTGAAGACGAGGCTTCTCGCCACGTTTTTCGGAATAGTCGCAGCCGCTATCATCATTGTCGGCTATCTGTTCAATGCCATTCTTTAGCAAGGAGAAAACGAATGAAAATTGAAATCCTCGGTACCGGGTGTGCCAAATGCAAGACACTGTACGAGAACACGAAGAAAGCGGTCGAGGAGAGCGGCACCGCTGCGGAGGTGCTGAAGGTCGAAGACATCCCCTCCATCATGAAGTACGGGGTCATGAGTACTCCCGCGCTGGTCATAGACGGCCAGGTGAAATTCTCCGGCAAGGTGGCATCGGTAGTGGAAATCATGGGGCTGCTGTCATGAGGCGACTGGTTGCTGCGACCGTGCTTCTGTTCGCCCTTCCCGCCCATGCCGAGCTCCCCTCCGCGTCTACAGCAGTTATCCGCCAGGCGCTAGCCTCGGGCAAGCCCACCGTCATCGACCTGGGCGCGCGCACCTGCATCCCCTGTAAGAAGATGGCACCGATCCTCGAAAACCTCGGGGCGGAATACCGGGGGCGGGCATCGGTGCTTTTTATTGACGTACATGCCGACAACGCCGCCGCCGAAAGGTTCAAGGTCCAGATGATCCCGACCCAGGTGTTCTTCGACGCGAAGGGACGTGAGGTGAAAAGGCATGTAGGTGCACTGGATAGAACCGACCTCGTTCGGGAACTGAAGGCGCTGGGGGTGAGGTGAGTCTCCTGGAGAACGCAGAACAGGTCATTGCCGCCTACCCTCTGATCGCTTTCGGGGTGGTCTTCCTGGCCGGGGTATTGTCCTCTGCTTCCCCATGCGTCCTGGCGACCATCCCGCTGGTCGTTGGTTTCGTCGGCGGATACGCCGACGGTGACCGGGTGAGGGCCTTCCGGTATTCCCTCGCTTTCGTGCTGGGTCTGTCCCTGACCTTCACCGCCTTCGGCGCGGCCGCCGGCCTCTTCGGCACCATGTTCGGGACACTGGGAGGATGGTGGTACGTGGCCGCCGCAACGGTGGCTCTTGCCATGGGGGGGCAGCTCCTGGGGCTCTACGAGGTCACCTTCTTTTCCGGAAAGGGTTATCGGCCGAGGCGGGGAGGGATGCTCGGCGCTTTTTTCCTGGGCCTGTTCTTCGGAGTGGTTTCATCCCCCTGCGCGACCCCCGTCCTGGTGATCCTTCTGACGGTGGTGGCAACCAAGGGAGGGCTCCTCTACGGTATGGCGCTCCTGTTCACCTACGCGGTCGGCCACTGCCTCCTCATGCTGGTGGCCGGGACCTGTACCGGGTTCGTAGACTCTTTCATAAAGGCGAAAGGGGTGGTCGCTTTCTCGACCTGGACCAAGCGTGGAGCGGGGGCGCTTGTCGTCGCAGTGGGCATCTTCTTGCTTTCACAGTTGTTCTAGCCTCCTCATTGTCCGCGGAAGCAGCATGCAGATCTTTGGGGGGAAACATCAGTGGCACCGCACGTCAGCGGTATCAGGAGCGGCAATGGTAAGAAAATAAAACGGCCCCTCCAGTTGAATGGAGAGGCCGTTCTATTTTCCAAAATGGCGCGCCCGAAGAGATTCGAACTCCTGGCCCCAAGATTCGTAGTCAGGACAAACCGCCTTTTCATGCCGTTTCACCCTGCCTCACCACGTCCCATTCACCAACCTAAAACCGTTGACACTACTGCATTTAGCCGCTATTTTCTTATTCATGGCACATCAGGAAATTCCACCCCAGCCAGACCATCTGAGACCACACGAGAGACCACACGGGGACATCGGGAGCTACCATGAAGTTTAGCGACAAGTTCATCGACAGCCTGAAACCAGAGAAAAAAATCGTCGACATACGGGAAGGCGGTGGCTTCGGCATAAGGGTGACGCCGGGGGGCGTCAAGACCTGGTTCTTCATCTTCCGCAGCGATGGGAAGCGGCGCTTCCTGAACCTCGGGCACTACCCTGCCGTCTCGCTTGCCGAAGCCAGGATACGGTACCGCGACGCCCTTAGGGTCGTGGAGGCCGGGAAAGATCCCCTCATGATGGCAAGTCAGGTGAAAGACCAGCGGCAGAATGCGAACTCGTTCGCAGACCTGGTGCACGAGTACATAGAGAGGCACGCCAAGGTGAAGAAACGGGGGTGGAAGGAAGACCTGCGCATCCTCTCCAGGGATGCGCTCCCGGCGTGGGGCAAGCGCAAGGCCGAGGACATCACCAAGCGCGATGTGGTCCTTCTGCTCGAATCGATCCTGGAGCGGGGGTCTCCCGGGTCGGCAAACGGCAACTTCAGATGCATAAGGAAAGTGTTCAACTTCGCGGTGGAGCGCGACATCCTGAAGTTCTCGCCCTGTACCGGGGTGAAGATGCCCGGCCCAATCAACCGGCGGGAGCGGGCTCTTTCAGAGGCTGAGGTGGCCACCTTGTGGAAGACCATAGATGAGGCCTCCATGAGCGAAGAAACGAAGCGCGCCTTAAAACTGGTGCTGGTAACGGCGCAGCGCCCCGGGGAGGTCACGGGGATGCACAGCGACGAGATCGATGGTAACTGGTGGACAATCCCCTCGCTACGCGCAAAGAACGGCAAGGCACATCGTGTGTTTTTAACGACGACGGCGCTGGACCTGATTGGGGATCTCACAGTAGTCGACGAGGAGACCGGTGAGAGAAAAGCGAGGGGTTACATTTTCCCTTGTCCTCATACCCAAAAAAAGCAACCGATCTCGGTGAGCTCACTAGCTCACGCCGTGCGTCGGAACCTGGCTTGGCCTGCCGAAAGTGTGGACGGCCTGCCCTCGACAGCAAATCGTTTCGGCATAGAACCTTTCACCCCTCACGACCTGAGGCGTACCGCCGCAACATTTCTCGCTGAGATGCGACAGATGGACGAGGTGATCGATGCGGTGCTTAACCACGCGAAACAAGGCATAATCCGAGTGTACAACCTGTACCGTTACGATAGGGAAAAACAATCGGCTATGGAGAACTGGGAACGTCGACTGCTCAGCATTGTTACCAGAACGGCTTTCGGGAAAGTAATTCCGATCCCCGCCGCCACTTGGCATTCACGCCGCTGAAGCTGGTCGGCTCGCTGTCGGCAATGTCCAGCCAGAAGGCTGTTGGGTGGGTGATGCTGTACAGGTAAAGCCCCCAAGAGGATGGTACCCTCACGACAGAGTGCTTGTGCGCCTTGGAACCGCGCAATGTGCAATGACGGGGGTGCCGTACAGGGCTTACTGCGATGCCGCCCCCTCTTCCACCATGGTGAGTTGTGCCCATGGTGAGTTGTGCCAGCCCCTTCCATTGAGATCTGGGGCGATCTCCCCTCCGAAATACATCTCTACGTCCTGCAGGCTCTGCCTCCCCGAACGCGGGGAGGGGAGTGTTGAGCTGGGCCTGAATTAGATTGTGCTGTAGTAAAAATTATGGTTAAATCTTGCCGGTTTCAAATTCAATGGTATTTATTAGGACTTGTGATGGAATCTCCCGGTATCGAAGTGCCTAAACCTGTTGATCTCGCCAATGTGGGCCAACCAGATGCACTACCAGAGGCTCAGCCTACCACGCTGATGGTGGCACCAGCTTCGACCTCGCATAATGAAACACCGTTAAGCATTGTATGGGACTGGGTCTGTCATTTCATCCTGTTCGCAGCAGCTTTCTTGGTTTTTGCCGCAGTGACCCTTTCTCTGCACTTAATCCTGCACTGGTTTGCTACCGTTTGTAGAGCGGATGATATAACGAAAACTGGTATCAATCATGTACAAACCACTTTATTTGTGATTGACGCCATATTTTTTGTGGGTGGTACTGCTATTCATACACGTAAATCCATGGTGAGGTTGAGTCGAGTATGATAACTACCAATAATTTAGACCACATATTGTTGCCAAACCAGAAATTTCACAAAAAAAAGTCACGGGATAAGTTCAAGAAACAGTTATACATGCTGTTTAAACAGACCCCAGATATCTGCAAACATGCCGCCAAGGTATATTTTAGACCTTTTAGAGCTTACAAAGAGCTTGAAGATATGGTTGTAGCTCCTGCTCAAAATAATTACGAAAAACGACTCCATACCCTTAAAAAAGTGTGCTGTTTTAATCAAGGTGCTATAGCTCAATATTTTTATATTGCGTCCGAGTATCACAAGGACCTTAAAGAATATGTCAATGGGGAAAACGTTCAAACTTTTAAAGTTGAAAGATTGATGGATAGGCTTATTGATTACCTAAACCACAAATTTGAAGAATATACTCTCAAAAATTTTAATCTTTTGGAGGAATACTTCGAGGGAAGAGATAATGTAAGCCCTAGGTTCTGTCTTAAAGGCAACTTCAAAGAGGATAGAACTGGTGACTCTGTTATTACTGTATTCAGAAATAAGAAAGTTAGTTACATATCAGATTGCGCTATACAGAAAAACACGGGCTTCTATCATATTAAAACAACCGGAAGACATTTCTTATGCAACGATATTCCTAAGGCTGCTGCAGAGGGGAAATACCATAATCCACGACTTTTAAACAAAAAATCAATAGATTTCTGCGCCAGCCGTGACAAAAGTATTTTCTTGAAAGTCATAGAAAGCAAAAAGAAAAGACTGAATTGGGCAGAGTGCTGGGAAGATTATGGTAAAAACACCGATACGTCATCTTTCTACAAATCAACCTTAATAGTACCGTTGACTTTATTGAACAATGTTTTGGATGATGATTTTACCTTGAGGATGCCAAATGCCGACAGGCTCATATTTGGGTTTCTTTGCATGGACCACGTTAAAGAGGATTACTTTGAGGAATCGGATGTGTCTGCGGGCTATGTCTTTGCTGACCTAATGTCAATTTACTTATTCACTAGAAGGTTGTTTACCGAAATTTCAAAAACCTATAATGATGTAGATAAAAAGCTGTCTGCACATCTGGTTGAGTCGCAAATAAAGAAAATGGGTAAAGTTATAGCAAACTATACTGATATTTATGAAACAAAGAGTCAAAGAGCCGATGCGTCATCCTACAATCATTTATATGATTTAGATGAATGTTTATTGCACTATATCAAGAAATAAATAGCTCGCCGAGAACATCACCAAACGCGAACATGGCAGGCACCTACGGAATACCGCAGGTGCCTGTCTGTTTTCCATCCGCCATATAATTGCTGACGGTCCTGTATCACTCTAAGCGGGAGGCTTCTGCTGCAACATGCCCAGCAAGGGCTGCAACAAAAGCCTTTAAACCTGTCATGGCAGATACTTCAGAATAGGTACCAGTTGACACCGCACTGCGCTCGGAGGTAATGAGTGCAGCTGTCGTGTACAGTTGCTCCTTAACCAGGCGCTGGCACAAGAGATCATATCTCTTGATATAGGAAGCGCCCCTAAACTCCTCGAACACAGGGAAGTGCGGAGAGGCGTCCCTAACAGCTGCTCTGGAACCGGGGGCGTCTTCGACCATCATCACCCACCCTACAAAAGGACGAGGCTGCTTTCCGAACGCCTCCTCCCGGTATGCCGTCCATAGGTCATGTGCGGTACCGATGGCCTCTTCAGTCCGGTTGTTGAAGTTGTTCCCAAAGGACGGCCCCACCTGGCTCTTCAGCTCTATCGCGGCGATGAGCTCCCCCTTGTGAATTACCAGGAGGTCCCAAAGCTTGGTGGGCCGGAAATACCCCGGCAGGGTAAGCACAGCACGTTTCTGGTGGATCTCTGCATGCGCGAGACCGTTGGCGCGAATGATGTCCAGGATCAGAGCAATGAAGCCGTCCATATTCTTCCCGCTGGTCACACCCGCACGCTCGCCTTGATCCGCCTTGCCGGCTTCGATCTGTTTTTTTCTGGCAGCCTCACGGTTCCCCCAAAAAGCCTTGACAGCTTCCCGGGCCTTCGCTTCATAGTTCACAAGGTCCAGACCCACGTTTCACTCTCCAGTCCCGCCCAGGGCGGCTTGTTCTTCACTACTCAATGCATACAATGCAAATGTGGCCTGGTTGCACTCCACCAGATCCCTCTTCGTTGCCGCTTCGGCCAGCCTGGTACGCAGCTCCGCCGGCACATTTTCCCAGAGCGGGAGCCGGAGCCGCCTCAGATACTGCGCCTGGAACCTGAGGAACCCGCCGCGCATCTTGGTCGAATAGGTCGCGATGAAGAGCCTCGTTATCTCGGAGAGCAAAACCGCCTGCAGCGCCCGCAGATCCCAATCCTCGGCGGTGACGTAGTAAAGGTTGTGGTGAGGGTAGAGCTTGCCTTCCTCATAGACGATGTGCGCCTCCCCCTTTATATCGGGGATCAGCAGCTTTGGCCTTGCCGCGAGAGCCGGCGTGATGCGGTCAATGGTGCGGTACCAGTTGGCGGGCGCCTTCTGAGCGCAGTGGCGCCCCGCAATCGCTTCCCGCCTCGACTCCAGGTAGTTGCGTAAGCGCGGGTATTGCTCCAAGGGAACCAAACCGCCCTCGTCGGCAAAGGGGTTGATCACCCCAAGTCCCCGCCACCGAACCTCACCCGAGTCGATGTCCCGGGTGGTCACCAGAGGAACCTTCCGGTCCGGCTCCACGTCGAGCCCTTGGAAGTCGCCGATAAAGGCCTTGTCCGCCCCGGTAGCGACACCGATCCCGACCTTGCAGCCTGCCTGCTCCAGCGTGGGGAACTCTGCCTCCAGCCGCCGGATCAGCGCCATCTGGTCCGATGTTTCCAGAAGCCACGGCTCGGCCCCGCAGGTCACCCGGGGCACCTCGCGAATCCCGGCTGCGTCCGGAGCTGCCGGCTGACCGGACAACGCCCCGGCAAGCTCGGCCAAGGTGGCCCGGTCTATCTTGGGTCGCCGGGCAATCCGGGTTGGTCCAGGCTTCTCCCGGGTTATGACGGTAATTGCGGGGTACGCCGTCACCTCGGAATGGAAGGCGGGGGTGTCAACCATGTCGACGTAAATCTTCAGGTGGTAACGCTCGGATATGAGCTTGCGCAGCGGTCCGCCATAGCGATTCTTCATCCAGCGGTCGGCGCAGATAAACGCCAAAGCCCCCCCGGAGGTCAAGAGAGAGAGGGAACGTTCGATGAAGGGAACGTAGAGGTCGGCCCGGTCGTACATGGTCTCGAAGCGGTTCCGGTACTCGGCCAGCAGCGGGGCGGGGATCAGTTCCTGACGCACGTAGGGCGGGTTGCCCACCACGAAATCGAACCGGGCATCCAATGGGGATAGCAGGAAATCACCCATGATAAGCCAGCGGTCGGCAAGCTCCTCAGCCGTCGGATGGGCAATCCCCTCTTCAACCAGTAGCGCGATGACGGCAAGGCGGGTGACGTGGAAGGTATCGCGATGCAGCTCCACTCCCCGGATCGCTTCGCCCAACTCCTCGATAGCATCGTTTGAGTTCCCGAAGCGCCGCCAGGAAGCCAGAAGACGCCTCAGGACCGGCAGCAGAAAGTCTGCTTCTCCGCACGACGGCTCCAGGAGCCGATACTGCTGCAGCGGCTTGTCCGCCGTATATCCGACCAGGTCGAGGATGAAGTCGACGACTTCACTGCGGGTGTAGATGGCACCGCGTGAATCCGCCTCTGTGGTGGCAGAGAGCGTTTCAACGGCATCAAGCACCTTGGGGCAGAGCTGGTTTAAGGGTAATTCGAAGCTGAGTTGACGAGGAGACATGTCCATATACCTTTCGTTGTTGCCACGGCGCTGCAAGCGCTTATATACCACAGCTTACAGCGACAGCGGGACAATAAAATGTTGGCCGAGGATCAGCGGGGGGGCTGTCCGCCGGGACCGCGCCCGACGGTGACCGACACCCGCTGCCGGTTTTGCAGCCACTCCTCGACTTCGCAGAGGAGCCAGCCGACCGACCCCTTGCCCAGCCTGATTCGGGCCGGAAAGAGCCCGGCCTTTTCCATCCTGTACTGGGTGGCGTTGCTCAGCCCTATGATATCGAGCAGCTCCTTGCGCCTGACCACTTTGTTCCTCGTCTCCATGGCGGTATCTCCTCTGAATGAAGGAGGCAGGACCGGTTCCAGGTCCTGCGCCCGGCGTGTCGGCTCTCGAAGGTGGCCGGATCGGAGGCCGTGCCTCCGGTCGGGCCGGGACCGCTTAAAGCTGCCGGCGCAATGCGGCGGCTGCTTTGGTCCTACTTGCGGCCTGCCTTCAT